>NZ_JAPZRB010000586.1:0-14328 GCF_027531105.1 Microcystis sp. LE18-22.4A | reverse complement strand
CTTTTGTCAATCAAAAAGTACTGGATCTGGGAGTGATCGGGGGGAAATTTAGGCACTTTTTCCCTGAAAATTAGGTAATTGGCCACCTCAAAACTGGTAAAACCCCACACCCCACACCCCACACCCCACACCCCACACCCTACCCCCCGGAAAAACTTTTTGCCGCAAACCCTGTCTAAACTCCTAGCCGATCATCCTGGTGATTTGAAAGGCTTCCGCGATCGGCCCGAGGGCTAATATCGGCAAGAAAGTCAGCGCACCGAGAATTAAAATCACCCCCGCCGTCACGCTGGTAAAGAGTCCGGTATCGGTGCGGAGGGTTCCGGTGGTGGCGGGAACTGGTTGTTTGCGGGACATCCCATCGGCTAACAAGAGCAGGGCGGCGATCGGGATATACCGTCCGGCGAGTAAACTGAAGGAGGCGCTCAGATTCCACCAGAGAGCGGTAATCGTCGGTTTGGCCCCAGCCGCGATCGCAAGCGGCGCGGGTTGGGAATCCTCTAGTCCCTCGAATCCCGACCCGTTATTGGCGGCGGCGGAAGCGTACTCGTAGATAACTTGAGATAATCCGTGAAAGCCGGGGTTACTGATGCCCTGAAAGTCGGGAAAGGCAAGGGCGATCGCTCCAGGGATGAGGATGGCGATCGGGTGAACCAGCAGAATTAAAAAACTCGCTAACACCACTTCCCGTTTCTCGATTTTGCGCCCCAGGAATTCGGGGGTTCGCCCCACCATTAGCCCGGTGACGAATACCGCCAGGATCAGATAGGCAAACAGGTAGGCGGTGCCGGTTCCCTGGCCGCCGAAAACGATTTGCAGGAACAGATTCGAGAGGGTGGCGAAGCCGCCGTTCGGCATCAAGGAATCGTGCATGGCGATCACCGCACCGCACATGGTGGCCGTGGTAGTTACCGCGTACAGGGCCGATTGCGCCCAACCGAAGCGTACTTCTTTCCCCTCGAAGTTAACCGCTCGATCGACCCCTAGCAGGGAGTTAACCGCCTGGTTGCCATTGTATTCCCCGATCGCTGTGATGATCGTCAAGCCGATGAAGATACCGAGGGGAATTAGATAGATTAACCGAGCTTGCTTGAGATTATCGGCGAAAACTCCGTAGGTATAGATCAGGGAGGTGGGAATCGAGAGAATCGCCACCAACTGCACCAGATTGACGAATCCGTTCGGGTTTTCAAAGGGGTGGGCCGAGTTGCTGGCAAAAAAGCCGCCGCCGTTTTCTCCCAATTCCTTAATAATCTCGAAGTGGGCCACTGGACCGCGGGCGATCGCCTGACTGAGGTTGGGGTTTTCTAGCGTCGGCAAGATCGCCGGGCCCGCGAGGGTTTCCGGGACTCCGGCGATGATCAGGGCAATTGCCCCCACGATCGAGATCGGTAAGAGGATACGGGTGATCGCTCGGATCAGATCCACATAGAAATTGCCCAACGGTCGCCCCGTCAGTCCCCGAATAAAGGCGATCCCCACCGCTAGACCGGTTCCGGCCGAGGTGAACATCTGGTAGCCAAGACCCCAGATCTGACTCCCGTAGCTGAGGGTGGTTTCTCCGGAATAATGCTGTTGGTTGGTGTTGGTGATAAAGGAAATCGTCGTATGTAGCGTGGTGTCCCAAGAAGGGGCGGGGATCCCCGTCGGGTTGAGGGGAAGGAATCCTTGGCCCGCAATCAGGGAAAAAACCAGAATTGCCATCACCGCATTACTGTAGAGAACGGCGCGGGCGTACTGCCAGCCGGTCATATTCTCTTTCCCTTTCACCCCGACGAAGCTGTAAAGAAGATTCTCGGCTCGATCGCACAGTGGGTCGAGTAGGGTTCTCCGTTCCATGAAAACCCTAGCCATATAGCGCCCGAAAAAGGGGGTGATCGCCACGATTATCAGGATCGTGAGCGCGATTTGAATCCATCCTTGCAACATGGTTCGATCAACTCCAAAAAAAGGCCAGTGGAGGCTCGATCAACGATCAACCGGGACCCTCACGGGTTCGCTGTCTCGAAACCGCTTGCTGAAAACCGAGTTTGTCTAATCATTAGCGATCGTTAACCAATGGATGTCGAGGGATTATTATCGCCTCTGCTGGAACGATTATAGCGATTTGTCGCACCTTGACAATCTATATTTTTTCCGTTCGTTGTCCTATCAGCTTTTACGCACTTATGCAGCAATACCGACAATCAGCAATTATCAGTGACTCTTAAGATGTTAGGTCACAAGTGGCTGAACAAACGGGAATAATTATGCAAACCCCATCGCAATTTGTAATCAGAGATTGCTGATTGACACTCCCGTCGCTAAAAGCCTATCCATTAGTCACATATTTCTTAACATAAAATTTGACAAAAAGAGAAAAGTGTGCAAGATGGCTCAAGGGGGTTCTATGGGGTAAATAATTTGATGAAATAGTTTCCAAGTCTCGCCGATGATATCATGTAAGGGAGCTTCTTTGATTCTTTCTACTGTACTTTTAGCTTGGGCGGCAATTAAATCTGAAGGTTGAAAGTGGGGCGAGGACAATTAACCATCTTTGCCATTACTTTTGACAAATAGTATTAATTATCATCAAAAAAAATATCGAGGGCGACTTCTGTAAAACTTAACTAAAAAAGCCTATTTCCTTGACTTTCAAATAATTTTTCAGCCAGACTCACCGACCGATTCTATTTCTGAGCAGAGATTTACAACATTTCTTATAGGAATAAATTATAAACTAATGGGTTATTATCCTCTGAATAATAGCTGCTAACTCCTGAAAAGGAAGAATCTGTACCTAGCCATTAAAATAACTGCTATCCCACCTTTCAGAATATGGTTCCGTGGGAATATTTTCTTCATCTTCCACTTCTGTCTGCGCTACATAATAAAATTTTAGTTCATGCAGTATATCGGTGATCGCTCTTTCTACAGCAATTTTTATTCTTAATCTTCGGGTGTGATAATCGTGATATTTTTCCCCCAAAGTTTTGAAACTGCGGGGCAGAATTTGGATAGCATTATTCATGACTCGATCGATTTTAATCTCCGAGAGATATTGGCGAAAGGAAGCAGGTAAATTCCTTAACTGTTCCCGCACTTCTGCTATCACTAATTGCTCAACAAAATTGAGAGAAGGTTGGTTCATGAAACGATTTTTTAGTGATCAAAAACTGATTTCATGTTAATACCGCTCGATAAATAATAGCGTGATATTATGCCGTCGCAATGGTGATTTCAATCACTGTTTGATCCAAGCTGATGGCCAAATACCGCCAATTTCGAGACCAGCTAGACAACTAGAGCTATTTATAATGTTTTTACCGCGACTATCAGCCAATTTTATCGATAATTTACCTTTGAGGGTATCTTGACAAGCAAAACAGAGACCTTTTTCTGTGGGTACACGCACGTGATCGGGAGGATGATCACTGATGCCGATTAAGACAATGGTATAATTCTCGTTGGTTGCCCTCATTTCCCAGTATCCCCAGGGTTGCACTGTCCAAGTTAGTTGAGAATTCCAGATATCAAACTTATAAAAGCGATTTTGGCAGTGAATACCGATAATTCCCACCGATTCCGTCCAGTGGAGAACTTTCCGGGTAGAACCCACTGCGGTTAAGGTTAAATCGGGATTTTCAGGGAAAGCATTACAATTAATCCAAAACCACTTTTCGGGGAAAGAATAACCCCAATTTTTCTCGCTATAAAAAGGTACATTCTCAAATTGGTAATTTTTTCCCCCATAGGTAATCATTCCTGTGGCTAAACCATGAGCAGTTAAAATCTGCCAACCCGGGTCAAAAATCGGTAAATAAGATAATATTCCTGCTGTTGCTTGGGGTAAACGCTTGTTATCTCCCCAACTGTACCTAGTTTCAATGCGATAATCCCATTGACAGATTTCTCCAGTGACGGGATCATAAATTCGTCCTTGCTGCTGGTTTGCCGTTGCTTGATAACCCTCTTGAACAGACTCAAAAAAATCTGACGGGGAAAGGAGACAGGGACGGATTTTTAAGTTAGTTTTTCCCCAATGGATAATGGCTAATTCCTGACGACTTGCCCAAAATTTATCCGTATCGGGAAAAGTGCGACAAAGATAATTAGATTCTATGGCTAAAATTTGTACCGCTCCGCCGCTATTGACTTGACCGCCGCTTGGGTCTTGAATAGAATACATAAAGGCGAATCCGTCGGCTAATTGCGGAATCATGACTCGGAAGTACCAACCTTCAAAGAATCGGGGAGTGATACCATCCCAATGGTAGCCAGAATGAGGGGGTTGTGAAGACATCTATGGGTTTATCTTTAGGTATTGATTTTGGCACATCGGGAGCGCGAGCGATTGCTATTGATTCTAGCAAAAATATCGTCGCTGAGGTTCATTATCCTTTCACTAATGCCAATTTTCAGGATTGGCAAAAGGCCCTATTTTATTTATTGGATAATCTAGGGGATTCGGTACGTTCAGAACTTAAATCGATCGCGATTAATGGTACTTCCTCGACGGTGTTATTATGTGATAATTGGGGTAATCCTCTTTCTCAGGCAATATTATACAATGACGGGCGAGGAATTGCCTTTTTAGAAGCCATTAAAGCTATAGCACCCCCTCACCATCCCGTGATTATTGCTACCTCCAGTTTAGCTAAATTACTTTGGTGGAGTGAACAAGAAATTTTTTCGCAAGCGCGTTATTTTCTCTCGCAAGCGGATTGGTTAGCATTTCTGCTGCACGGTAAACTGGGAATTAGTGATTATCACAATGCCTTAAAGTTAGGTTATGATCTCGAAAATCTCTGTTATCCCGATTGGTTAGAGAATTTACCGATGTTTAATTTATTACCGCAAATTTTTGCTCCGGGTACAGCGATCGATACTATTAAACCGGATTTAGTGACTCGTTTTGCTATCCCGAAAGATTGTTTAATTTATACGGGAACCACCGACAGCATAGCGGCATTTTTAGCCAGTGGTGCTAATTCTTTAGGGGATGCAGTGACATCTTTAGGTTCAACTTTAGTTTTAAAATTATTAAGTAGCCAGAAAGTTGATGATAGTAACTATGGCATCTATAGTCATCGTTTAGGAAATTTGTGGTTAACTGGTGGGGCATCTAATACGGGGGGAGCAGTGTTAAAGAAGTTTTTTTCTCATGAAGAATTGAGAAATTATAGTTTAGCAATAGATGGAGAAAAAGAAAGTAATTTAGATTATTATCCCCTACTAAAAGCGGGCGAGCGCTTTCCCATTAATGATCCTTTTTTACCCGCAAAACTGACTCCCCGCCCCGATAATCCTCGAGAATTTTTGCATGGTTTACTAGAAAGTATTGCCCGCATTGAAGCTTTAGGTTATCAGCGTTTACAGGAATTGGGGGCCAATAAATTAGAGCGAGTTTATAGTGCGGGTGGTGGCGCAAAAAATCCGACTTGGAGGATAATTCGTCAGCGTCATTTAGGAGTTCCTGTGCTTTTATCTAAACAGGAGCAAGCGGCCTATGGTACTGCCCTATTAGCACAGCAATCGGTTACGCTATTGAAATAGTCTCATAAGTAGGGCTTGCTGAAAAAGTTTGTTGGTGGGGTTAGGAGTCGGTCGTCGGTCGTCAGTATTCAGGAGATAGGGTGATAGGGTTTTGGGGCGATAGGGTGATGAGACAGCTTCCCCATTTCCCCATTTCCCCATTTCCCCATTTCCCCACTTCCCCACACCCCACACCCCACACCCCACACCCTACGTTAATTAACCGTAATAGGGTGGCTCATTACCCGGTTTCCATTTGATATTACAGCCTAAACTGGGTTTTTGGTCCGTCGGCACCGGTTGACCGGTTAAAACCTTGTCAATAGCGGCGCGGAGATCTTTGCCTGTCACCGGTATTCCATTACTAGGACGACTATCATCCAACTGACCGCGATAGACTAGGCTGCGCTGACTATCAAAGAGGAAAAAATCGGGAGTACAGGCTGCCGTGTAAGCTTTCGCCACTTCTTGGCTTTCGTCATAGCATAAATTGAATTTAAAGTCAAGGGTTATCGCCATTTTTTTCAAATTTTCGGGCGAATCATCAGGATATTTCTCCACGTCATTAGAACTAATTGCGAGGATGCCCAGATTGGTATTAGCATAATCGCGACCTAGACGGGTAAGTTCTTCTTGAATGTGTTTAACAAAGGGACAATGTTCACAGAGGAAGATGACTAACAGAGCGGTTTTAGCCGCAAAGCTGTCCAGAGAGATAGTTTCACCCGAAACCACATCGGGTAAGGCAAAACTGGGAGCTTTTGTCCCCAGATCTAACATTGTGGACTCGGTGCGTGCCATAAAGTTTCTACTCTTTTCTATAGGGAGGACTGAGATTTTTATAGCATTTCACGCTTCATCGCGCAAATTTAAGGCCTTAACCAGCATCAGTAAACAGTAAACAGTGAACTGATAAGCCATTGACCTATCTAAATTACTGGTTAGAGCTGCAGTAGTCATGGTTCGCAGTGTCCGCCAATTATGGAATAAAACTACTACATAAATTCGCTTCTTCATCAGTAGTTTAGCAGCGGATGCCCAAAAACAGGCCGAGGTGATTCGCAGACATTGGAGTATTGAAAATAGTCTCCATTGGGTACTCGATGTTACATTTAGTGAAGATGCCAGTGGGATTCGTCTGGGGTATGGAGCGGAAACACCTTTGTAACCCCTAAATCAGGTTTTATGTCAAGCTATTTTGAAAGCCTTGCTAGAAACCAGTTTTAGGGACAAGTATAATTACTCACTTGCATAAATGAGATGCTCCAGGCAAACTGGCAAACTGGCAAATGGCAAACTTACTGGAAAAATCAAATTATGGGAACTTTGCAAGCAAAAAACCACATCCTCAAACCTGTATTCATCATCATATCAGGATTAGCGATTACTCAAACTATCGGCTGTACAACTTTCAATAGCTATCATCCGAAAAATCAAGTAAACGCCCAAACACCTGCAAAACCAGCACCCCAAGAAATTATACAAACTGGAGAAGTGCGCCCTTTACCCGGTAGTTTAGATAAAATACCTGTTTTTAATAGCAACAGTCCAGAATGGATCAAAAATGAAGGTATTCTACTTTCTACTTTTACCCCTAATAACAAAAAAGTTCCAGCCGCACATTTAAACTTTCCCATTCAAGGCAGATTTGATTTATTTGCTCATCATTATACCCACAATCCCAAGGATTTACAAACCTTATATATAGGAGTAATTTTACATAATCCCAGTAAAAAACCTATCACTATTAACATTTTACAAGGTGCGAGTTATTTAATGACAGAAGCACCGTTTGTCACCTGGCAACCCTACATAGAAAATAACGATGGTAAAGCATTTTCTGGACCAGGTGCAAGAGCAGTAGCGGATGTTTTGCGGGGAGTACGTCAAAAAGAATTTCCAGCAAGAATAGTCATTGCTGCTGGGGGAAGTCAAATGTTATTAAACCATCCTATCCCAGTCAGAAATTTAGAAAAACCTGTCAATGGGAGATCCAGTTTTTTCCGATTAAATAGCAGTGGTAAAATTTATGCAGCGAGTTTAGCCATGTTTGCGAAAAAAAATGCTGATGGTAGCGAGCGCGCACCCACATTAAAAGAATGGCAAGACTTATTAAATAACGGTAACTTTGCAGGACCAAGAGATAAAACCCCCACACCCCCAGATGCAAAAGGAGGTCAATTAATTTACAGCAGAGTCGCAGGTATATCCGAAGGTGCAACATGGAAAGCAAACCTCACAGACAACACCAAAACCCAAACCCTGACTATTCCCGAACCAGGTAAAACTATTTCTTATCCCATAGCCACCTTACGGGGTGGAAGGTTAGGAACAGAACAAAGCCAAACCGCAAAAATGCTAGTGCGGTATCCTGATACTGCTTACGAAGCACATGGTAACTATGGGGTAGAATATCAACTCAACATACCTTTAACTAATAACACTAATAAAAATCAGACAGTTAGCATCACTTTAGAAACTCCCTTAAAAGAAGATAGACTATCTGAAAAAGGAATTAAATTTAGAAAACCATCATTAGACTTTCCCTTTTTCCGTGGTACAGTGCGTTTAAAATATAGCGATGATCAAGGTAAACAACAAACCCGTTATGTACATTTATGGCATAGAACAGGGCAGGTTTTAGATCCTTTATTAAAACTAGATTTAAAACCAGGAACTCAAAGAAAAGTACAATTAGATGTTATTTATCCACCTGATTCTACACCGCCGCAGGTGGTTACAATTAAGACTTTGGAAAATTAAAATAAATTGCAACAGACAAAAATCACTGACTGCCTTGTCTGTTACGGCGAACTGACAGGAGTTAATCTGAGAGGAAGCAAAAAAAAGGGCGTTGCTGAATCAAGGTATGAATGACAATCTTGCACCCATCCAAAAGTTAGTTTGGGTCTAGGTTTTAAAAATCCCACAAAAGAAGATTCATATCTCAAATCAGCAACGCCGGTTGAATGGTACTCAACCCCTCTTTCTTTCCCTCCCCGTTTATCTTGACTCTAATCTCGGAATTTAGGAACAGTTTTCTTAGCTTAAATCCCGGAATTAACCTACTGAAACTGATCTGCCCAATTTTCGATCACACGCTGACTTTCGCGAGCAATAACTAAAGCATTATCGGGGACATTTTTAGTGATAGTTGAACCAGCGGCCACGGTGACATTTTTTCCTAATTTTAAAGGAGCCACTAAAACACTATTTGCCCCAGTTTTTGTGCCACTGCCGATCAGAGTTTGGTGTTTTTTCACGCCATCGTAATTAGCAGTGATTGTTCCCGCACCAACGTTAACTTTTTCCCCTAAAGTGGCATCTCCCAGATAGGATAAATGGGCAATATTGGTTTTATTGCCGATGTCACTTTTTTTAATTTCAACAAAATTACCGACTCGACAATTAGCCCCAATTTTCGCTTCTCCGCGCAAATGAGCATAGGGACCGATACGACAACCAGAATCCACCTGACTATCAGAAATAACCGAAAATAAGACCGTTACATCGCTGCCTATGCGACTATTTTCGATTAAACTCCCCGGACCTATACGACAACCAGAAGCGATTATCGTCTCACCGCGCAGATGGGTTTGGGGTTCGATAATCACATCGGGACTGAGGGTGACAGTATCCTCAATGGTGACACTATCGGGGTCAATTATGGTGACTCCAGCGGCCATCCAATCATCTTTGACTCTAGTTTGTAGGATATCATAGGCGGCGGCCAATTGTTTGCGATCGTTAATGCCGCTAATTTCTAAAAAGTCCTCCACATCCACGGCCATGACGGGATCGAGAAAATTGACCACATCCGTGAGATAATACTCACCTTGATCGTTATTGGGGGTTAAATTAGGCAGTATAGCCGCTAATCTTGACCAATTAAAGCAGTATATGCCTCCATTAATCCGGTGGTTTTGTCGTTGGGCATCGGTACAGTCTCTTTCTTCCACAATCTGCTTAACGAGATTATTGCCATCACAAAAAACTCGACCGTAACCTTTCGGGTTAGGGAGGTTAGCAGTTAAGAGGGTGGCAGCGTTACCATGGTCTTGATGAATCTGGAGAAGATTTTGCAAGGTTTCGGGACGCAATAGGGGAACATCGCCATTTAAGACCAACAAATCCCCCTGAAAGTCCTCTAAATGGGGGATTAACTGCTGAATAGCATGGCCAGTGCCTAACTGTTCCTTTTGTTCAACAAATTCGATATCATCGAGATGCTGTAGAGTATTTCGCACCTGTTCCCCTTGATAACCGATAATCACCAGTTTTCGCCGAGGATGTAAGGATTCGCTGACATTAAGCACCCGTTCCACTAGCGAGCGACTGCCGAGGGGATGTAAAACTTTCGGAAGACTGGACTTCATTCGGGTTCCCTTACCCGCCGCTAAAATTGCTACCGCTACCATGGTCATGCTTGCCAATATCGTTCGCGACTGAGTATATCGCACTCCGATCCCCTTGGTTGCAAGAATTTTTCCCCTCTTTCATCCTGTGCCAGTTGAGAAACTACCATAAAAAGGTTTTCTTTAAGACATTGTTAAGGTACTATATACAAATTGAAACAATTGAACATAATTAGCACTCTATAGATACCGCTATGACAACTGTACTAACTAAGGAATCCTCCGCCATGAAACAGATTCGCACCACCTACCAAGCTGACCAACAGGTGAAATACCTGCATCTAGAAGCGGAAATCGAGGTACTGCTGCAACAACTGCAAAACCTCAAGCGCAAAAACCAAGAGAATCAAAACCTAAATTAAAGAAAATTTCCCTAAGAATTCTCAAATCCCACCCTCTTACTAGCGAGAAGGTGGGAAAATGTTTTTTGAGAATTCCAGATAGGTGTAGATTAATGATCAATTTTACCTTACAGCAAGCCTTCGCCCGTCGTCATGCCCTGAAAGTGATCAGTGGGTTAAATAATTTCGATCGCTCGCAGGTTCTCTCAGTAGTTAAAGCCGCTACAGCCGGAGGAGCAACTTTTGTCGATATTGCCGCTAATGCTGACCTAATTCGGGCGGTAAAAGCCTTGACAAATTTACCCGTGTGTGTATCGGCCGTCGAGCCAGAATTATTGGTGATGGCAGTGGACGCGGGAGCCGATTTAATTGAGATCGGTAATTTCGATAGTTTTTATGCTCAAGGACGCATTTTTGAGGCGGCGGAAGTTTTAGCCCTAACCCGTCAAACTCGCGACTTACTGCCCGAAATTACCCTGTCTGTGACAGTTCCCCATCTGCTGCCCCTCGATGAACAGGTGAGACTAGCGGAAGCTTTAGTTAGTCAGGGTGCTGACATTATTCAAACCGAAGGCGGCACTAGCAGTCAACCCCGTCACGCCGGTATTTTGGGACTGATTGAAAAAGCCGCCCCGACTTTAGCGGCAGCCCACGCTATTTCCCATGCGGTTAAAGTTCCCGTCCTCTGCGCTTCCGGTTTATCGATTGTCACCGCTCCTATGGCGATCGCTGCTGGAGCGGCCGGTATCGGTGTTGGTTCGGCGATCAATCAATTGGATAATGAAGTGGCTATGGTGGCAGCTGTGCGCGGTTTAGTCGAATCTCTGCAAGCACAACCAGTCTATATTGGCAACTAGAACAATTTTTGTCTAGATACGACGGAGAAGGGGCTGTTTTCCCTTCTCTTTTTCCCTCTGTAATCAGTTATCAGTATTCGGGAGTCAGGAGTCAGGAGGCAGGAGATAGGGTGATAGGGTTTTGGGGTGATAGGGTGATGAGACAGCTTCCCTATTTCCCTATTTCCCTATTTCCCCACTTCCCCACTTCCCCACTTCCCCACTTCCCCACACCCCACACCCCACACCCCACACCCCACACCCCACACCCCACACCCCACACCCCACACCCCACACCCCACACCCCACTTCCCCACTTCCCCATTTCCCCACTTCCCCACTTCCCCACTTCCCCACACCCCCAACCCCATCAACTGTGGTAAAATGCGCTATGGCTCAAAACATTAGAGATAGAAGCACTCCACCATGATTCGAGATATCTTCATGCCCGCGCTCAGTTCCACCATGACCGAAGGAAAAATAGTTTCTTGGGTGAAGTCCCCCGGGGAAAAAGTCAGCAAAGGGGAAACGGTGTTAGTGGTCGAATCCGACAAGGCCGACATGGACGTAGAATCGTTTTATGATGGTTATCTCGCTGTAATTTTAGTCGAAGCTGGCCAGGAAGCACCCGTGGGGGAAGCGATCGCCTATATCGCCGAAACTGAAGCGGAAATTGAACTGGCCAAAGCTCAGGGAAAAACCGCCGCATCCGCCCCTAGCAAGCCCGTAGAGACCCCAGAAATCGCTCCGCCTCCCGTTTCGATCCCTGTCGCCGCCGTTAAAGATAATGGCCGTTTAGTCGCCTCTCCCAGGGCCAAAAAACTGGCTAAAGAATTAAAGGTGGATCTGAAAACCCTAGTGGGTAGCGGTCCCCACGGACGAATTACCGCCGAAGACGTAGAAAAAGCGACAGGAAAAGTCAGCACCGCCCCCGCTCCCGTCATTACTCCCCCACAACCCGTCAGCGTGCCTGTGGCGGCTCCTAAAGCCCCGATTCCGGCCAGCGCCCCGGTCGGTCGGACTGTTCCCCTCACCACTCTGCAAAAAGCCGTTGCCCAGAATATGTCGGTTAGCCTACAGGTTCCCACCTTCCAAGTGGGCTACACTATCACCACTGACCCACTGGATCAACTCTATCAACAGCTAAAATCCAAGGGTGTCACCATGACGGCCCTGTTAGCAAAAGCGGTAGCCAACACCCTCGCTAAACATCCTATAGTTAATGCCAGCTATAGCGACGCAGGAATCCAATACCACGGGGCGATTAACGTGTCCGTAGCCGTAGCTATGCCTGGTGGTGGCTTAATTACGCCGGTTTTGCGCTCTGCTGACCAGATGGATATCTATTCCCTCTCCCGCAGTTGGAAAGATTTAGTCGATCGCGCCCGCAGTAAACAACTGCAACCGGAAGAATATAATAGCGGTACTTTTACCATTTCTAATCTGGGAATGTTCGGAGTCGATCGCTTTACCGCTATCTTACCCCCCAACCAAGGTGCGATCCTAGCCGTGGGTGCTTCCCGTCCCCAAATCGTCGTCAATAAAGATGGTTTATTCGGAGTGCAAAAACAGATGACGGTTAATCTCACCAGTGACCACCGAGTCATCTACGGGGCCGATGCAGCCTCCTTCCTGCAAGACTTAGCTAAACTGATCGAAACTGAGGTGCAGTCTTTAACTATGTAATCAGAATCTAGACAGCAGGAGCCAAGGGAGTTTCTCTCTAGCTCCTGCTTTGTTGTTACTAAAAAAATGTAAAGAATTAGCTAAAATGGGTTTAACCCTATCTATCACCCGAAACTATCGCCCAAACAAGGCCAAAAAAAGTGTTAATCTCAGGGAACTTTAAGATCTAAGCCAATATCGGTAAATTAACCCTCGATCTCGCCCTATATATTAAGCCTACAATAACTCGTATTCCCACGACCTAACGCCTACCCATAGGAAAAAATGATCACAGAGAATAGTCGCTTACGTTCAGAATTTTTAAATACACAGGTTATCACTCGCAATACAGGCAAAAAACTCGGCGTTGTTAAAGATATCCTTGTAGATATCGATCAACGAGAAGTAGTTGCCCTGGGACTCCGCGATAATATCCTCTCCTTGTCGGGAATGCCTCAATATATGTATTTATCGAGCATCAGTCAGACAGGAGACGTGGTTCTCGTTGAAGATGATAACGTCTTGGAATCCGTCGATATCGATGCTTATACTCCCTTAATCGGTAGTGAAGTGATCACGGAAACCGGCGAACCTTTAGGCAAAGTCCGCGATTATCAATTTGATCCCCTTAGTGGTCAATTACATTCCATTGTCATCGCTTCCCTGGGATTGCCTCTTATCCCCGAACAATTGATCAGTACCTACGAAATTGCCATTGAAGAAGTGGTTAGCAGCGGTCCGAATCGCTTAATTGTCTTTGAAGGGGCCGAAGAACGTCTCACGCAGGTTAGTGTGGGGGTTTTGGAACGTTTGGGTATTGGTCGTCCCCCCTGGGAAAGAGAAGAGGAAGAAGCTTATTATACTCCCGCTGCTCGTCCAGAAAATCAGTTAGGTACGGGTATTCCCCTCCGCACTCCCGTTGAGGCCGCTAAACCCGTTGAAGAACGCTGGAGTGAAGACGAATGGGAAAAAGAACCCCTGCGCGCCACTCCCCCACCGCAAAAACGGGCCGAAGCTCGTTATTATGAGGAAGAATACGAGGAAGAAGAAGATAACTGGGGAGAAGCGCGCTCAGAACGCACAGAAAGCTTTTCTCGTCCTCAGTACGACGATTACGAGGATAAGGCCGAGGATGATATGTGGGATGATGACGTGGAACCAGATTACAATCCCCCCCGCATCAATATCACCGAGAAGAAAAAAGAGAGAATCCCCGAATACGAAGACGGTTAATTCTTGATCATCCCCCTATCCATTAGTTACATCTTTCTTAACATAAAATTTGACAAAAAAAGAAAAGTGTGCTATGTGGCTCAAGGGGGTTCTCTGGGGGGACTGATTTGATCAGATAGTTTCCCAGTCTGGCTGATATTATTTAACCTTTAATCAAGGCTATCACTGGGCAACCAATCTTCTATCACCTGCGCGATAGTATAGGGACAAAACTCTGGAAAAATGCTAAGGATTAAACCCGTTTGTCTGGCGGCTTCTCGACGCGCTCTGGTGTATTCCTTATCCAAAATTTGCGCGGGATAACCGCGTAAACTGGGACTATCC
>NZ_JAPZRB010000317.1:0-6238 GCF_027531105.1 Microcystis sp. LE18-22.4A | reverse complement strand
TATTCAAAGAACAACTGATTGGCCGTGCTGGTGTTGATGATCGGACTGGTTAAATAATAGAAGTCGTGCAAGGCTGTAGAGGCATTTCCCCCAATAACAACCCCAGCTACACCATTATCGGCTGTGGGAGTATTGTCCGTTCCGGGATCAGGGTTGCCATAATTTTGACCTGTAGAAGTTGTGGCAGCACCGATTTGCCATTCTGTCCCCAGAGTCCAACCCTTGCTGTTATTGGCAAAATCATCCCAGAAGTAGGTGGTAAATCCTTCCTCAGAAATAATAGTTCCCGTTGCTGTATTAGGAGAACCACCAATGTAGCCCGTCCCGGAATTGACGGTTAAAATAACTGATTCGCTGTTTTCCTGTACGGTGTCGGCAATCGGATCAACCTCGACCGTTGCCGTTGTCGCACCAGGGGCAAAAGTGACGGTTCCCAATTTCGTCGTCGGGTCGAAGGTGACACCACTACCTGTTAATACGTTGTAATCGGCTGGGTCGCTTCCCACTGGGGCAGCGTTTGCTATGCCACTCGCCCCGAAGTTAACGGTCAGGGGAGAACTCAGGTTTAAGTTAGTGCGAGTAAAGGTATAAACCAAGTTAGTCGTACCGTCTTCCTGCACACTGGTGGGACTGACACTGACGGTGACAGAAGGTAAGTTAGCCGCCGCCAAAGCGTTAAACACATTGAGCCGCTTACCAGAAACCGTTTTACCAGCTAGAGCCGCAATCGGATCCCCCGTGTTCATTAAGGCATCTTTCACCTGTTGGGCTGTCCAGGTAGGATTTTGTGACCACAACAAAGCCGCCGCCCCTGCCACATGGGGACTTGCCATGGATGTCCCTGAATAGGTGGCATAGGTATTGTTGGGAGTGGTACTGTAAATCGCTGAACCAGGCGCGCCTAAATCTACGCTGGTTAAGCCATAGTTGGAAAACGACGAGAGGGAATCGGTGCGGGTGGTGGAAGCAACGGAAATAATATTAGCTAGGTTGTAACTGGCAGGATAGGAGGGGCTTGTGTCAGTGTTTTGTGCACTATTACCAGCCGCCGCAATAAATAAAGCCCCCGCCTGACCCGCCGCATTAATCGCATTATAGAGTGCCTGACTATAACCGCCGCCACCCCAGGAATTATTGGTGAGCTTAACTCCTTTGGCCGTCGCATAGTTAATTGCCAAAATAGCATTGGAGGTAGAGCCTGACCCCGTATCATCAAGGAACTTCAGCGGCATGATTTTGGCATTCCAGGCCACCCCCGTCACGCCTACCCCATTATTTCCTTTGCCAGCAATAGTTCCAGCAACATGGGTTCCGTGACCATGAACATCACTGGGGTCATTGTCGTTATAGGCAAAGTCCCAACCGCGAATGTCATCAATGTAGCCATTGCCATCGTTGTCAATGCCGTCTCCCGCAATTTCCCCTGGGTTTGTCCAGATATTACCAGCCAAATCGGGATGGTTGTAGTCAACCCCCGTATCAATAACCCCAATCACTAGATTAGGATCGCCGGTTTGAATATCCCAGGCTTCAGGGGCATCAATATCCGCGTCGGCAGTACCACCACTTTGTCCGGTGTTATGCAATCCCCAAAGTTGATTAAAACCAGGGTCATTGGGGAATGTCGCCTGGGGACTAATTGTGCCTTTTGTCACAATATAGTCGGGTTCAATGTATTCAAAAATTGGATTGGAGCCATATTCTGCCAGAATCGTATCCACAGAGAGCGACCCGGATAATTTCCAAATCTCTGCCCCCGTTAGTTTAATCTTCTGGGTTTTAACAGCACCAAAGAGGGAGTGAAACTGAGCAGCTTGGGCGGTGGCGATCCCTTGTTTAAACTTGACAATGAGTTGATTGGGAGCATGGGGGGCAATAGTGCTAGTTGCTGCAGGTTTTACCTCTGAGGTGACGGGGGCAGCGGTGGGTAGAGAAGTAAGACCCACCGCTGGACTGGTGGAATGACGGGAAGAGTTAATACTAAGAGAAGCGGTAAACAATGGGGAACTATTAGCAGCAGGGGAGACTGAAACACTTGGGGGAACCGTAGGAGCCTCAGAGGATACTGTAGATGGGGAGGGGTTAGAGTTCGTTTCGATGGCTCCACTTAGATCGCCGGAACCTCTTAGACCATCCGTGATTGGGAAGGAGCGCTCAAAACTCAAAGAATCTTCTGGAGATGGCATATATGTACTAACTGAATCAGAACTTACTTGTGTTGTCTTCATGACTAGGCACACCCGATTTTATTTATGGCGTGTGCAACTATATTTGTAGTCTTGATTTACAAGGCTTTCAGAAATCAGCAGAGATAAAGTATCCTCCGGAACTCTGATTCCGTCCTTTTTAGTTGCACATCGGGTAATTTCCCGAAAATTATAGCACTTTTCACGTTACCGAGGTATCGATAAGTTTTGGGCTCTTCTCGACTTTGTGTGATAATTTTTGCTTATAAAATCAATCGTGAAATACCTATCAGGCAAGACTTTTAGCACTATTCTGCGGATATTCTATCAGTATAGACCTCGTTTCCACACAGAAACCAGAAGAGCCAGTTTTGCCAACAAAGGGTTTAAGCCCCTTGCCCATGCCTCATTCTGATGAAAACCGCTATAATCGGTCAATCATTTGAGGGTGTTGAATTCTTTCTGTTTATGTTTAGGGAAAAAGACAAGCCCAACCTTTCCGCTCTAGGGTCAAACTTTTCATCCATCTGTGATTGTAAATAGACAAGATTAACCAAATAATAAAATTTTTCTTAAATTTATCCAAAGCCTGATTATTCACCGCAATAAGGACAGCATTATTGAGAATGAGGTAAGCTCAAGGAGTTCTCAATCAACGGAGGCAATAAATAAGACTATTTTTCAAAAACTGTCACACAATCAAAGAATAAATCGGCAATATTTCAGGGGGAATAAACCTATTTTCTATCAACAAATTCTCAAGTTTATCATAGTTTTTTTGGGGCTGATAACGACTTGTATCTACCAAATATAAACCGATAATTTTCTTTGTTTATATATTAATTACCGTCCAAATATACACCTTTATCTTCTTACAATAAACCAACCACCACATTCAAATAACTACCTATTTCTTAAATTGAACATTCTCCTCACTCCAGTCCGGTTAATTTTTGCCTTAACGTTTTCTGCGGTTTGATTGCTTACTGTCACCAACTGAAGAAACCTTCCCTTTAGATGTACTGGCTTTTACCTCAATCTGCTTAACCGGAACCGTGGCTAAATTAATCTTTTTTTTCTAAGTTCCCTGGAAAGATTAAGGTAAAAATCAGAGCTATCGCCCCTTAGATTGGCCGATCATGGCTATTTGCCACCGGTTCGGGGCTATCCTCGCCAATCCAAGCCCTGACTAACTCGTAGCAAAGACCGAGCAGAACCGGCCCGACGAATAAACCAATAATCCCGTAGGCGATCACTCCCCCGAACACCCCTAGCAGAATCACCACCATGGGAATGGGCAGGCCGCGCCCCATTAAGATCGGTTTGAGGAAATTATCGACCAAGGTGGCGGGAATCATCCAGATGGTAAACAAGAGGGCGATGGAATTGGGTAGTGTTACCCAAGCGTGAATGAGCGCCCCCAAGACAATCAAACCGGGGCCAATTTGGAGAATGCCCAAAATTAGGGTGAGCAGAGTTAATAAACCGGCCGCAGGCGTTCCCACCGTTACTAAACCGATGCCGATCAAAAGACTCTGGATAATAGCAACGCCAATAATACCCCGGCTAACATTGCGGACGGTGGAGGCGGTAAGACTGGCCAGCGCGATTCCTCGACCCGGGGCGATCTTTTCCGCTAACCGGTTCATCAGGTGAGTCAGATTTTTGGCCGAGAGGGTGAGGGCCGCCGCAATCAGAATCGAGGCGATAAATTTCAGCACCGTCAGACCGGTACTGGTGGCCAGAGAAAGGGAGATTTTCCCCAGTTCTTTTAATTGTGGCTCGAAGCGTTGAAGAAATTGACCCGTGTTATCCGATGCCTGCTGCCAGAGACTGGCAATCCTTTCGCCGATCAGCGGCCAGGTGGCCACATCGGCGGGGGGAGGGGGAATCAGCACCGCACCAGTATCGATATATTCGGCCATCGTTCGCAGATTACCCGCCAGAACCGCTGCAATGCCACTCACCGGACCGATAATAATCCCTAGACAAAGTAGGGTGAGGAGAACTGCGGCCAGTTTCGCCCGGCCAGCGAGTAACTTTTTTAACCAGAGAAAGAGCGGATACCAAGCGATCGCTAGAATTGCTCCCCAGAGGATCATGGTTAGGAAGGGACGCAGCAGGGTAAAACCAGCAAATAACAACAGGCCGAGAAAAAACAGCCGGATGACGAGATCGATAGTTTTAGCGTCATTTTTCATCAATAGCGATCGCCTTTTGGCTAGATGAGGACATTTCTGCAATTATGGCAGTTTTTCGTTATGGGTAGTGATTCGCTAGTAGTGGTGAGCCGTCTTGTTTATCTGGTCAGGATTGTGTAAAGTATTTCCTCATCACAATAATTGCCCGATAAATCTTTAAAACTGATTCTTTCAGGGTAAATCTCCTGACAAATATTTTTTGGGTCGGTGCAATGCTTACCTTAAATAGTCTTGAGGGAGTAAAATCGACTAATTTAATCTGTTAACAAGGATGCAGGCAAATTTATTAGAAGTGCGGGGGGCAACCCGTCGATTTGGGGGATTAGTCGCTGTCGATGGGGTTTCCTTTCAGGTACAAAAAAACGAGATTTTTGGCTTAATTGGACCCAATGGGGCGGGAAAAACGACTTTATTTAATCTGATCACCGGTTTAATCCCCCTATCGAGTGGTGATTTAATTTATCAAGGGTACAGTCTGGCGAATTATCGTCCTCACCAGATCGCTCAGGCAGGAATTGCCAGGACTTTCCAGAATTTGCGCTTATTTGGTGAATTATCGGCTTTAGAAAATGTGGCGATCGCTGGTAACATTCACAATAGCTCCAATCTCTGGACGGGAATTTTCGGTTTACCAGTTTCGAGAAGGGAGGAGGAAAAAACCTATAAAAGAGCAGCGGAATTATTAGATTTAGTCGGATTAACTGACCAAAGCAATCGGAAAGCCTCTAATTTAGCCTATGGTGATCAAAGACGCTTGGAAATCGCCCGCGCTTTAGCTTTGCAACCCCAGTTATTACTCCTCGATGAACCGGCAGCCGGGATGAATCCCAGCGAAAAGGGGTCATTAAGTCAGCTAATTCGACAAATTCGTGATAATTTAGCTTTAACTGTCCTGTTAATCGAACATCATGTGCCTTTAGTGATGGGATTATGCGATCGCATTGCCGTGTTAGATTTCGGTAAGTTAATCGCTTTGGGAGAGCCGGCCACAGTCAGGGAGAATCCCGCGGTGATTGAAGCTTATTTAGGGGATGAATAAGGATTTTAGATATAGCAGCTATCTTCATGGTGAGGTACGAAGTTTTCGTTTTGGGGAGCCGGTCGTCAGTTATCAGTTATCAGCCTTTTTCTCCCTTCTCCCCACTCTCCTACTGCACTACAGCGACGGAGAATGTCATACCTGAGCTTATTTTTTTAGACAAATTACTGCATTTTTAGCATCCATTCTACTGTGCGTTCACACAGTTCTAAATTACCAGTTTTTATCAAAGCATTAGCGGCTTTTTGCCAATAGTTAAGGCTCGCTACTCGGCTACTAGGATTTTTATCATCGTAGGTAGCAAGAGCCAAATTATAATAAGCTTCGCCATAATTAGGCTGATAACTAATTGCTAATTGATAATCCGAAATCGCTTCTTTCTTCTCGCCCATTTTTCCTTAACTAAACCTCGATTATAGTAAGCTTCAGCATAGTTAGACTGGAGAGCAATAGCCATATTTAAATCCTCCAAAGCACCAGTATTATCTCCCAAATCAAAGCGAATAACTTTTTTCTAAAAACCCTTGACAAATGCCGAGACTTGCTTTATACTTTTTATATAATGGGAATCCGTGCGCCCATATATATAGGGTTTTTGAGGGAAGATAAGAGAGAAAAAAATAGACTCCAAAACCGGGATGGGTAGGAATAGGGATAAAGGTATGAAGACAGAAAATTTCTCTCCCCGACAAGCATTAAACAAAGCATTCCTGAGTAGGGATAATTCATGAATTATCCCTACGGAATTATCCCTACGGAATTATCCCTACGGAATTATCCCTACGGAATTATCCCTACGGAATTATCCCTAC
>NZ_JAPZRB010000340.1:0-20914 GCF_027531105.1 Microcystis sp. LE18-22.4A | reverse complement strand
CCAAGCTTTTCTGGTCGGAACCCCCTAAGCCGAGTTTTCAAGGTGCTGCGCCGTCCACTTGGTTTTCGAGACTGGCCTTTTAATTCTAACGTAAAGCCAACCTAGAACGGCGGGGTTTCAGACCCAAAATTTCCGATGATTATTATCTGAATTTCGGAGTTATCCGTTATATTTTTGCTTTTTATTCGGTCGTCAGGAGATAAGAGACAGGAGACAGGAGATAGGAGACAGGAGATAGGAGATAGGAGACAGGAGACAGGAGACAGGAGATTATTTCTATTTATTCTCCCTTCTCCCTTCTCCCTACACCCCACACCCCACACCCTACACCCCACACCCCACTTCCCCACTACCCCACTACCCCACTACCCCGATGATCGCGAAAAAACTTCATCAAGAGGGGAACAACTTCCAGTAAGATGAAAAATGGTCAGTGAAAAAGCTAACCGAAATTTATTGTCGGAAATGGTAACACCGCCCCATTTCCCCAGACCCTAGAGGCTAGAGTCCGGTAAACCAGCGGATAAAAATTGACATCCATGAGTGAAGGTATTTTCGATCGAGTTAAAAAAGTTGTTGTGGAACAATTAGAAGTAGAGCCGGAAAAAGTTACTCCCGACGCAAGCTTTGCTAATGATCTGCAAGCTGATTCCCTTGATGTGGTGGAGTTAGTGATGGCTTTAGAGGAAGAATTTGATATTGAAATTCCCGACGAAGCGGCCGAACAAATTGACACTGTAGGCAAAGCTGTTGACCATATTAGCGAGAAAGTAGGAGCAACCGCCTAATTATTGCGGGAAAATTGACAATTTAGCCTTAAATATCTGGGGCAAAATCTGCCCTTATTTTTGAACAAACATGACAGAATTGCCATTAAAAAGGGTTGTCATCACGGGGATGGGTGCAATCACTCCCCTCGGCAATAATCTAGCAGACTATTGGACAGGCTTAATCAACGGCAAAAGTGGCATTGGTTTAATTACCCACTTTGATGCCTCCCGTCACGCTTGTCGCATTGCTGGGGAAGTGCGGGGTTTTGACCCCCACGACTATGTGGATCGCAAAGAGGCAAAGCGCATGGACCGTTTCGCTCAATTTGCCGTCGCCGCCAGTTTGCAAGCACTGCAAGATTCTCAATTAGTTATCGACGCTCTCAATGCCGATGATATAGGAGTACTAATCGGTACGGGCGTGGGTGGCATAAAAGTGCTTGAGGATCAACAGGAAATTTACTTGACAAAAGGTCCGAGCCGGTGTAGTCCCTTCATGATCCCGATGATGATTGCCAATATGGCCGCTGGTTTAACCGCCATCCACACGGGGGCCAAAGGACCGAGTAACTGCACCGTGACCGCTTGCGCCGCCGGTTCCAATGCCATCGGCGATGCTTTTCGTCTAGTACAAAGGGGTTTGGCCAAAGCGATGATCTGCGGTGGGACGGAGGCCGCCGTTACCCCCCTAGGATTGGCTGGTTTTGCCTCCGCTAAGGCCCTGTCCACCCGCAACGATGACCCCACCCGGGCCAGTCGTCCCTTTGACAAGGACCGGGATGGTTTTGTCATGGGGGAAGGGGCAGGAATCTTGATTATAGAGGAATTAGAAACGGCCTTAGCCCGTGGGGCGCGGATTTACGCCGAAATGATCGGTTATGGTCTGACTTGCGATGCCTATCACATGACGGCACCGGTTCCCGATGGTCGTGGAGCCACCAGAGCGATCGAATTAGCGATCAAAGATGCCGGTTTGACTCCGGCGGAAATTAGCTATATCAACGCCCACGGCACCAGTACAGGGGCCAATGATCCCACGGAAACCAAGGCGATTAAAAAAGCTTTAGGAGAATCGGCCTACCAAATCCCCGTCAGTTCCACCAAATCGATGACAGGCCACCTTTTAGGCGGTTCTGGCGGCATTGAAGCCGTGGCCACGGTAATGGCGATCGCTAATGATCGGATTCCCCCGACTCTCAACCTTGACAATCCTGACCCCGATTGTGATCTTGATTACGTCCCCTACGAAAGTCGTCAGCAGATAGTTAACGCTGCCCTCTCCAACTCCTTTGGATTTGGTGGCCATAACGTCACCTTAGCTTTTAGAAAATATGCTTGAGTCGATGCCCCCGAAAGAGTAATCTTTGAGTGGCTCCCTCTTTAACCTGGTCTTATTTTTGTAGTTCATTCTAAAAAACATTATGGTTGTCGCCTCCCAATCCCTCGAAGAACTTTGTATTAATGCGGTGCGTTTTTTAGCGGTGGATGCCGTAGAAAAAGCTAAATCGGGACACCCCGGACTGCCGATGGGGGCCGCACCCATGGCCTTTGTCCTCTGGGATCAATTCCTGCGTTTTAACCCGAAAAACCCCCAATGGGTCAATCGCGATCGTTTTGTTCTCTCCGCCGGTCACGGTTGTATGCTGCAGTATGCTTTGATGTACCTGACCGGATACGATAGCGTCCCCCTAGAGGAAATCAAACAATTCCGGCAGTGGAAATCGAAAACCCCTGGCCACCCCGAAAATTTCGTCACGGAAGGGGTAGAAGTGACCACTGGTCCTCTGGGTCAAGGGATTGCTAATGGTGTCGGTTTGGCCCTAGCAGAAGCCCATTTAGCGGCCCGTTTCAACAAACCGGATGCCAAAATTATCGACCATTACACCTATGTGATTTTGGGTGATGGTTGCAATATGGAGGGTATTTCCGGAGAAGCTTGTTCCTTAGCCGGTCACTGGGGTTTAGGCAAGTTAATCGCCCTCTACGATGATAACCATATCTCGATCGATGGTTCCACCGATATCGCTTTCACCGAAGACGTGAGCAAGCGTTTTGAAGCCTACGGTTGGCACGTTCAGCACGTCGAGAATGGTAACACCGATTTAGATGCCATTGCCAATGCGATTGCGGCTGCCAAAGCTGTCACCGATAAACCCTCGATGATTAAAATCACCACCACTATCGGTTATGGTTCCCCCAATAAGTCTAATACCGCCGATGTTCACGGGGCAGCTTTAGGAGCAACGGAAATCGAGTTAACCCGGAAAGCGTTAGGTTGGCAATACGAGCCGTTTGTGGTTCCCGATGAGGTGTTAAATCGTTTCCGGCAAGCAGTGGACAAGGGAGCGACGGCAGAAACGGACTGGAATAAGTTATTTAACGAATATCAGGCCAAATATCCCGCAGAAGCGGCTTTATTTGAGCAGTTAACCACCGGTCAACTGCCGGAAGGTTGGGAGCAAGCTTTACCGGTTTATAAACCCGAAGATAAGGCGCTCGCTAGTCGTAAACACTCGGAAATCTGCTTAAATGCGCTTGCGGGGGTTTTACCCGGTTTAATCGGTGGTTCGGCGGATTTAACCCACTCTAACTACACCGAATTAGAGCATTTTGGTAATTTCCAAAAAGGCAGTTATCAGGAGCGTAACGTCCATTTTGGCGTACGAGAACACGCGATGGGGGCGATTTGTAACGGTATTGCTCTCCATAACACGGGATTGATTCCCTACGGGGCAACTTTCCTGATTTTCACCGACTATATGCGGAATTCTATCCGTTTATCGGCATTATCAGAAACTCGCGTCATCTGGGTAATGACTCACGATTCCATTGCCCTAGGGGAAGATGGACCGACTCACCAACCCGTGGAACACGTTGCTTCTCTGCGCGCTATTCCTAACCTGTTAGTCATGCGTCCGGGGGATGGTACGGAAACTTCCGGTGCTTATAAAGTAGCGGTGAGCGAAACTAAGCGCCCGACGTTACTAGCATTATCCCGTCAAAATCTGCCCAATTTAGCGGGAACTTCCCTCGATGGTGTGGCTAAAGGTGCTTATATTATCACCGATTCTGAAGGTACTCCCGATGTCATTCTCATCGGTACGGGTGGCGAGTTGTATCTCTGCGATAAAGCGGCTGCGGTGTTAAAAGAAGCAGGAATTAAAGCTCGCGTCGTTTCTATGCCCTGTTGGGAGCTATTCGAGGAACAATCGGCAGAATACAAAGAATCGGTACTGCCGAAAGCAGTGAAAAAACGTCTCGCAGTGGAAGCGGGTTCAACTATGGGTTGGCATCGTTACATCACCGATGAGGGGGATGTGTTGGGGGTTGATACCTTCGGCGCTTCTGCTCCAGGGGGTGTAATTCTAGAGAAGTTTGGTTTTACCGTGGATAACGTGGTAGCGAAGGCAAAAGCGTTGTTAGGTTAATTAAAACTTTGGTTTTGTGGAAAAAGCCCGCGCAAGCGGGTTTTTTGTGTTTAAGATGGAACTATATCGTGCAAAGGGTTGACTGGGTGATTCCTTTTACAGACAGAGAACTACAAAAAGCATGGAGAGAAAATCAACGAGCGGCAAAGGTCAAAACCATAACTAACGCTCATCGTTTATTGCTATTTTACTCCGTTGAATGTGGTCTCAAAGCAGTTTTACTGAAAAGACAAAGCAAAGATTGCACCGATTCTTGTCCAGAATTAGTTGAGGTACAGCATGATATAAATAAGTTACTAGACAAACTGCGTGCGGGAGAAAACCTAAAACTTCCCTCACAATTAAGTATGAAACCTTTAAAAAAGAATCAAGAGAGAAAGTTTTCTTGCGCTGAAATTAATCAAATGTGGCGATATGGGGGATGCTGTGACAATATTAAGGATAATGAATTAGAAAAAAAATTGTTAGATATATTAAGTTGGATTGCACAGGAGTTGCAGGGACTATGAGAAGACGGACATTACTAACTTGGTTTGATATTAAAAGAAAAATTGCTCGGGAAACCGCTAACGGAAATGACTTACCTGATGGTATTGTTAAAATTAGTTGTTTTAGTAGTGCTTTAGAGATTGGTATTCAAAATCAAGATGATCAACCAAAAGCTAACTCAATATTAAAAGAATGGTTCGGAGATTGGTATCAAGAATCAGAACAAATTATTCAGCTAGATATTGATAATGCTTCTATTCCTGTAGAATTTATTTTAATAGATAATAGTTCTTATTTTTCTCCATCGATTCGACCTTTTTGGCAGGAAGTCGCTTATTTAAAAGAAAATACAGATTCAGAGCAATCGGATAATTTTTTACCCAATGCTTATCAAGATAAGCCAGAAATTATTGCTTTTTATTCTTTTAAAGGTGGTGTGGGAAGAACCCTACATTTAGCCGCTTATATTCTTGCTCTCTTAGCAAGAGCAAAAGATATAAATAAACCAATTAAAATTTTAGTTATTGACTCAGATTTAGAGGCTCCGGGGTTAACCTATTGGCAAAGGTATGAAAATCAACAGGCAACCGTATCTTTGAGCAATTTTTTGGAAGTTTATCAATATCCCAAGCCATCTCTAGAGGTGGCACTCTCTTGGGTAACTCAAGAAATTAAGAAAACTGCCAAACAGCAAAATAAATCAACTTTATATTTTCTCCCCGCTTTTATTGAAGAAGAAGAACTCTTAGATACTCCTATACTTCCAGAGAATTTAGCTAGAAATCCATCGGGTGCTTGGGAGGTAGGGGATGCAATTTATCAATTAGGGCAAAAATTAGCAGTAGATTATATATTTATTGATTTAAGAGCAGGATTAAGTGAAATTTCTAGCCCAATTTTATTTGACTCTAGAATCCAAAGATTTTTAGTAACAACAGTTAATGAGCAATCTTGGCGAGGTGTCAGGATGGTTTTAGAAAAAATTGGCTTACTAGCTCCCAGTGATTTAAAAGTAAAGGATGGTAATTATTATGATCCTTCGATAATTATTAGTTTTTTAACCCCAGAAGTCAGAAATTTATCAGCATTTGAGAATATTTTAGAGCAATTACAGTCGGCTTATGTTCAACCCAAAAATGAGAGTTTATATACTACTAGACTGGATATTAAAGAAACTTATTTCGCCCAAGAGTTGCTATATGTTAACAATTGGGACGAAGCTCAAAACAAATTAAGTTCAACTTTCTTGATGGAACTGGCAAGACAATGGGCAGAAGATAAATTATCTAATAATAGCATTGCATCAGCCACACCTTCAGATAACTCCTTAGATGATGTGAAAAAACTCAGGGATACTTGCAATAAATATATTTATGCAGAAAAGGGACAAGGGGAAGATTTACTCATTACCGAGCCATTGAAAAATCTCGCTCGTAATTTTCAAGATAAACTACCTAATGTTATCTCAATTGGTGCTAAAGGTGCGGGAAAAACCTTTAATTATATTCAGCTATCTCGCCTACAGTCTTGGGAAAATTTTTTAAATAAAGTTGATCCTCAAAATCAAGAAAATTCCCTAGAAAATCTCGGTTTAATATTTCCTTTACTGCAATCACAAAATTTAAATGATAAGGCCAAAAATATTCTTGAGCAAGCACGGCAAAATGTTAATAATGTTCTTAATAATGATTATCAATTTTCCTCGTCGGATTTAAGAGACAGAATCACGCAGTCGCTATCAAATCAGGATTGGACTGAGGTTGATTGGAAAATTTTTTGGATCAAAGAAATTTCGAGAGTTTTAGGCTATAATCCTGAAAATTGTCAATTACATAAACTGCATGAATACCTTCAACAAAAAAACTCGAAGATTATATTTTTATTTGATGGATTAGAAGATGCTTTTCCTAATGTTGCCAATGATAACGATAACCTTCAACGAAAAGCCTTGAAAGCTTTGATCGATCATTTACCCAATAATTTATCAGAAATTCGGCAATCTAATCTCGGATTGATTGTCTTTCTGCGTCGAGATTTCTTGAGATATACAATCACACAAAACTCGCAACAATTTGAAAACTTATATCGTAATTATGATCTATCTTGGAATCTAGAATCGTTTCTTAAACTTTCCTATTGGCTCTGCATACAATCATCGGTTATTAATGCTAACCCTCAAGATTTATTCGATTGTTCAATTGAAGATTTAAAAGAAAAATTAGAATTACTTTGGGGCAAAAAATTAGGAGCAGATAATGCAAGGGAAGCTAAGTCAGACAATTGGATTTTTGCAGCTTTAACCGATTTTAATGGAAGACTGCAAGCGCGGGATATTGTGAGATTTTTGTACCATGCTGCTAATATTACTGTAGAAAAAAAAGAAGAAATACAATTTTCTAAATGGTCGAATACTAGACTGTTACCTCCCCAAGCGATTCGACGAGCGCTTGAACCCTGTAGTCGAGAAAAAGTTGACGAGTCTAAGGAAGAATATCCTATATTTAAAAGCTGGGCAGAAAGTTTACCTCAATATAGTGATAGAAAAATTCCTTTTTCTCTAGAACAGTTTAATCTGGATGGCACTCAAGTCAATGTTCTTGAGCAAATGGGAGTAATTTATGAGGACAAGGATAAAGAAGATGCAGTTCGTTATTATATGCCCGAAATATTCCGTGAAGGGTTAGGATTTTCTAGTCAAGGTGCGCGTCCTCGTGTTCTAGCTTTAAAGCGCAAAGTTTTGGGGAAATCAAATTTTTAATGGTTCGAGCTTTTTGGCAATGACTATATGATTGATTGTTGTCAGCTTTTCAAAACAGACGTAGCTATTATCAATCAAAAAAACGCCAAAAAGTACTCTGCTGAATGTAAGTTAGCCAAAAAAGGTAGTTTCCGTCTTCAGAGAGGTATCAGACCTTTTATTGAAGTCAAATGTATGAGATCAAGAACCTTAGGAGACAAAGCAGCAGAACAAAGGTCTAAATTGATAGGAATACCTTCAACAAGCCTAAATATTCACAAAGATCAATATATTGAAACAGATTTTGATTTAGTGATTACATCTCTTGCCAATGCTTTTTTCAGACCAATTTAGAAACGGGACTATTTGTTTGGAAGCCCACACCAAAAGAGCAAATATTTTTAAGCAAAATTAATATTAATAATCAAGAAGAAGCCCTTTTAAAAATGTACGTTGCCAGAAGTAAAGATTTAACAGCAAATCAAACCAATAATATCAATTGTTCTCGCCAGAAATGCCAGGATCACAACTGTAATTTCATCCCTAATTATCCCAAAATTTTCTTTGATGTTAATACGGCTGAACCTCTACAACCATGGCTACCGATCGAAAAAATAGAGGATTTACTTGATTAAAATTAGGAATCAAGATACATCGAATAAACTTAATTGTAGAGGTGTAAATCTTGCAGGTTTCTCAAGATCATAATTAGCAATAAATACCTCCTTGCCCTTGCGTCTTTCACTCTGATAACCATGTTCTAATTTCAAACCATTTTTTTGATCATCAGTTCGATTAATAGTGTAATTCCATTCATTATCTTGTAAAGAAATACACCAATCATACATTTCTCTAATTTCGGAGCAATTATCATAAGTCAAAAGAAATTTAAATCGATGTTGATGTTTTTTCAACGTCTTACATAACCTTTCATGATCTTCTAGACTGAAGAAGCAGGAATAGAATTTATTTTGATCTGCTTGAAAGTAAGGAGGATCGACAAATAAAAAGTAATCATCGGGTAATTGATTGATTAAATCTTCAAAATCTAAACAAGATAAATTGACATTTTGCAGTTTTTCCGAAGTGGTTTTTAGGTGAGAAGGCCAGTTTTCAGGACGCATAAAATACTTATCACCATAGCGCCAATAACAATTTTCAAGTTTCATAATTCCTGAGTAGGAAGTTCTATTTAGATAATACCAACGCATGGCTCTTTCTAGGTCATTGGCTGGTTGAAATTCATTTTTATAATAATTGTGTAATTCTTTGGTAGCGTTTAGACCTTTTAATAATTCAATTAGACTATTAAGATGATCTTTGATATGTCGATAACAGTTCATTAATTCCTCATCTTTGTCATTGAGAATATTCTCTGCTACACTTTCCTTAGCAAAGAATATAGATGCTCCCCCCGCAAAGGGTTCACAATACTTATGGTGACTAGGAAGACAAGCTAAGATTAGCTTACGGGCATAAAATTTACCGCCGGGATAACGAAAAGGAGAATTACTAAGTTTTTTAGCGATTTTGGACATTACCTTTGATTTTAGAGGCTTTTCTTTGAGATTATTTTAACAAAATTACGATATTTTATCTAGGAATGTCAGAGAAGTTCGGTTTTACCGTGGATAACGTGGTAGCGAAGGCAAAAGCGTTGTTAGGTTAATTAAAACTTTGCTTTTGTGAAAAAAGCCCGCGCAAGCGGGTTTTTTTGTGGTTATAGGTCAACATAGTTTAGGCTTTAGGCTTAGTTCATGTAAAAATGTAAAGTAGGAAGAAGTACCGTAGGTTGGGTTGAGGCACGAAACCCAACATAACCAACAGCTAAGACAGGAAACCCAACATAACCAACAGCTACTTTTTTAACGTCAACCCAACTACTTAAAGGAGTAAAAACCATGAGTCTGTGTCTCAATCCTAATTGTTCCTCCGCCAATCCAGATGGCAATAAATTCTGTGAAAAATGCCGCTCGAAATTGTTCTTACAAGAGCGTTATCAAGCAACTCAATTAATTGGTCAAGGAGGATTTGGTCGCACTTTTAAGGCGATAGATTACAGTAAGCCTTCTCGACCTTATTGTGTGATTAAACAGTTTTTTCCTTCGGCTCAAGGGACTGATACAATTGAGAAAGCCTCAGAATTATTTGAAAAAGAAGCAATCCAATTAGAGAAGTTAGGAAAACATCCCCAAATCCCTGAACTTTTCGCCTATCTCAATCATGATGATGACCGTCAATATTTGGTACAAGAATATATTGAAGGACAGAATTTAGAACAAGAATTAAAAAGCCAAGGCGTATTTAATGAAGCCAAGATTAAAGCTTTATTAACGGATATTTTGCCGGTTTTAGATTTTATCCATAGTCAGGGAGTGGTTCACCGAGACATTAAACCAGAAAATATAATTAGACGTAACTCAGACAAGAAAGCCGTTTTAGTAGATTTTGGCGCGTCTAAAGTTGTTACACATCTTAACCGTTCTGTTACTGGTACAGTAATCGGTTCAGCGGAATATATCGCACCAGAACAAGCCAACGGTAAGCCGATCAATCTTAGTGATTTGTATAGTTTAGGAGTCACTTGTATTTATTTGTTGACTCAGGTTTCACCCTTTGATTTATTTGATACCAGTGACCATGAATGGATTTGGCGACAGTTTTTAGTCAATAATAATGTTCGGGATGATTTAGGGCGCATTCTTGATAAAATGATCGAGTTTGGGACAAGAAAGCGTTATCAGTCAGCGCGGGAGATTTTACAAGATTTGACGGGACAATCACCAGCAACTTCGATACAAACACCAGCAACTCCCCGTTATTCTCCAACACCAGCAACCCCCGTTATTCAAACACCACCACCGCCTAAAGTTGCTGCTAATATTGTGCTTAAAAGTGCTAGGGGGGTTAACTATTCTCGATTACAGCAACTCCTAGCAGCAAGAAAGTGGAAAGAAGCAAACGAAGAAACAGGTAAAGTTATGTGTCAGGTCGCCCAAAATAGCGAAGGATGGTTGGGAAAAGAAGATATTGACAATTTCCCCTGTGAAGATTTACGAACTATTAACCAACTCTGGCTACACTACAGCAACGGTAAGTTTGGCTTCAGCGTCCAGAAAGAAATATATGAAAGTCTTGGTGGCACGAGAGAGTATAATGAAGAAGTGTGGGAAAAGTTCGGCGATTGCGTCGGCTGGAGAAAAAGAGGTCATTGGTTGTGGGAGAGCAACTTAACTTTTAATAAGTTCTTTGCCCCCAAAGCTCACCTACCTACGTTACATAAGATAAATAACACAGCCTATAAGCTGGACTTTGGGGACTTTCCCTGGCCTTTGAAATGGGAGATGGGAAGCCTGGGTGGAATGACTTCTCTTCTCTTCTCTCGCGCAAAGACTTGTAACCTGTAGGATATAACGATCTCAGGTCTTTTGTCAAGCTTAGTTTTGGAGATTTTGCTCAGGTAAACATCGCATTTTGCGGAACTCGATATCTAAAAATATTTCAGTTATCAGTTGTCAGAAAATTTACATATATAAAAACTTTAATATGCCAAAAATACAACTTATTTTTTACCAAGACGAAAGAGGTAATATACCAATTCTGGAATGGCTTGATAGTCTTCCTGATAAAGCTCAAAACAAATGCTTTGTCAAATTATAAAGACTAGCAGAACTAGGACATGAATTACGCAGACCAGAAGCAGACTTTTTGCGAGATAAAATTTATGAATTGAGAGTTAATTTTCAAGGGATAAATTATAGAGTTCTTTATTTCTTTTATAAAAACCAAGCTGTGGTCATTTCTCATGGTATAATTAAAGAAAAAGAAGTTCCACCACTAGAAATTGAGCAAGCAATTAAAAACAAGACTAAATTTGAAAAGAATCCCGAATTATACACTTATTTTCAGGAGTTAATATGAATACATCCCCAACAACAGCCGATGGCTTAAAAATTCTTTACCAACGTTATTACGCTAATAATCCAGAGCGTCAATTAGAATTAGAAAAGGCTCGTATTGATGACGAAGTAGCCAGAAAAATATTTAAGATTAAGGAAACATATCATCTTTCAACAAAAGCTTTGGCAGAATTAATTCATACTGATGAATCCATTATTGAAGCTTTAGAAAATGCTGACTATGAAGGAAACTCTTTTTTGTTGTTAAATCTCATCGCTACAGCCCTAAAAATGAAGGTTGAATTTGAATTAGTTTCTTAGGTTTTTTTAGGAATAGCATAACGCAGCCTACACTCTTTGATTGCGAGAGGGTGAGACCAGCGTTAATCTTTATCTATCTATCAACCAATATCCCCCCGAGGCCATCTTCCCGTGGAACAGGCTAGAAGCCTGTTTTACATTAGGTACAATTAATGATACGATCAGTGCGTTACGGCGGCTTGTTAATTTTGTTTTTTTGACCGAATTGGTAGCTGCCTAACGCACCCTACATTTTACTAAATATATCGGTGAAAGAAAGGAGCATAAATTGGATGCTTACCTACAAAGCCATGTATAAATTTCTGGAACAGGGAGTCCATGGAGAAGTCTTGGATTTCCCCGGCGTGATTTCCTGGGGAAATGATCTAGCAGCAGTCCGCCAGTCCTTAGCCAGTGCGCTGGTGGACATGGCAGAAGTTAATATATCTAGGGGGGAATCCTTACCCTTGCCTAATGCGTTGTTAACAGACCCAGAAGCGGATTTAGAAGAACCAATTTATCTAATCTTTTCTGCGTCAACCCATGTCCAAATTGTACCGACTTTGATCGCCTCATGAAGCGTCGAGATTTGTTACGTTATCTCAGTCAACAGGGTTGTCAATTGGTACGAGAAGAAAAGAGCCTGTTGTGTTTCGGAAATGACTATCGTTCAGGAGAAGTCATTCTTTGATTATTCTAACGATTTCTGCATCTAGTCGGAGCCGTTTTTTTCAGGACAATCGCCACTCTCCACCCAGCCCAATATTCGGAGTAATAAGCTAAATCCCGTCATATAATTGGAAAGGAGAATGGCAACATTAGAGGCTGAGGCGAGGGGAAACAGATGAAGGGCGATCCGGCTGTATTGAAGAAAGTGTCTGTCAGTCTTTCTTTTGGTATTGGTTCAGCCGAATGGGAGGCAGATCCGACTGAGAGAAGGGCTGCATGGTCACTTTATGTGGAATTGGTGACGCGCATTGCTGTAGAGCCACTGGAGGGGGAAGAAGGGCTGCTGCGTGAGGCTTTGAACTCGCTGTATAGTTTATTTGGGACAACCCGCGAGATTCTCAAGGAAGCTGGTCCCGATGTGGGGGCTTCTCGCAATTCAGTGGGCGGTATTGCGATCGCTGTCCTGAATCGGGGGTTGCGCCGTTTTCTAGCCAAGTGGCATCCTCGCTTACAGGTTTGGGAAGCGAAGCGCCCTGCTGATGTCAGTCCCAAGGAATACGAGCAGCAATGGACAGAAGAACCTGAATTGCGAAGGGAGTTAGACGCTCTCAGGCGGGATTTAAGTCGGTATGCACTGGCTCTAGCAGAGATTGCTGGGGTTGAAAATTAGATTAGGAGGTTCTTTAAATGTCTCAGCAGTTTGATGTTTTCCTGGCTCATAATAGTGTGGATAAACCGCAAGTAAGGGTGATCGCTAAAAAACTGAGGGAACGAGGGTTAAAACCTTGGCTAGATGAGGAACAAATCCCACCAGGGATGTCATTTCAGGATGAAATTCAAAAAGCTATTCCCCTGATTAAATCGGCAGCTATTATTATTGGTACTAAGGGATTAGGAACGTGGCAGGTCATGGAACTGCGATCGCTTATTACTAAATTTGTTAATCAAAAAATTCCTGTTATTCCTGTTTTGTTACCAGGGGTTAATAATATTCCTAGTGATTTACTATTCCTACAAGAACTTAATTGGGTTAAGTTTGAGCAGATTGATGATGCTACGGCTTTTTATCGGCTACAGTGGGGCATTACCCAAGTTAAGCCAGAGTTACACCCCAAAACCGTACAATTGACCGCCGAGGAGTGGCTTAACAGTGCCTATAACAAAGGTGAATCAGGAGACTACCAAGGTGCGATCGCAGACTACAATCAAGCCATTAAAATCAAACCTGACTATGCTCTTGCCTACAACAATCGCGGGAATGCCAAGTATAACTTAGGAGACAAGCAAGGTGCGATCGCTGACTACAATCAAGCCATTAATATCAAACCCGACTATGCTGATGCCTACTACAATCGTGGGATTGCCAAGAAAAACTTAGGAGACTACCAAGGTGCGATCGCAGACTACAATCAAGCCATTAATATCAAACCTGACTATGCTGATGCCTACAACTATCGTGGGATTGCCAAGAAAAACTTAGGAGACTACCAAGGTGCGATCGCAGACTACAATCAAGCCATTAAAATCAAACCTGACTATGCTGATGCCTACAACAATCGCGGGTTAGCCAAATATGAGTTAGGAGATTACCAAGGTGAGATCGCTGACTACAATCAAGCCATTAATATCAAACCCGACTATGCTGATGCCTACTACAATCGCGGGTTAGCCAAGGATGACTTAGAAGACAAGCAAGGTGCGATCGCTGACTACAATCAAGCGGCACAACTTTACTCGCAGCAAGACAATATGGAAATGTATCTCAAGGCTCTCGATAACATCAAAAATCTTGAAAAGTAATTTTGAGGAAGGTTGTTCTCATAAAAAATGGTTGTTACTAAAATTAAAAAATCAAAATAAAGGACTGATGAATTAATCTATAATGCAAGAGACAGGAGCTATTAGCGGCAGGCTATTTGAACCATCTAAAGCGGGAGGTAAAATTCTTAAATTATCCTATCAAGAAGTAAAAATTACTGACAGAGGAGTTAATTTAGTTGAATTTCATGTCCGCAGATTTAATCCAGTAGGTCAAGCAGAACTGAAAATGGTAGAAAGGTTAAGAAAAGTAGCCCAAGGCAGACTTAAACCTGAAATGGTCGATTTAAGATTTTATACCCATGAATTGCGGGAGTACATTAGATATAAAAAACTAGGCTATCCCACTGGACAGCCACCCGATCCAGATCTGGCTTACAAGTTGTGGAATAATGCTCACACAGCAACCCTTGAAGATTATGGTTTAAAAGAAGGATTTGGCGTTTTATTTCACCCAAGTATAGAGGATTAATCATGAAAGATACCGTACAGTTAACCCAACTTGAATTGGTGCTTCTCCAATTAGTTGAAAAAGGAAAAGGAAAATGGAGTTGGTACGAATTAGCTAACGCACTTTCCCGCCGAGATGTTCCTAGAGAACCTGATATGATGACAGTCTTAAAAAATCTTTGCCAGCGAGGCTTAGTCAAACGTTATGTGGAAAAAGAATCGCCGCGTGATCGTTGGGAATTGACTTCAAAAGGGGAGGCTTTGTTAAAAAATAGCTAATGACAAACCGCAAGAAGATGGGGCTAAAGTTTGGGAAGAATGGTTTGAAGGTCTAAAATTGATAAATTATGAAAAAACTCGAAAAAATCATCACAGAATTTCGCCAAGCACTAGAAAAAATCTATGGCGATAAATTAATAAACTTAGTTCTGTACGGTTCTCAAGCAAGAGGGGATGCAACAGAAGACTCTGATATTGATATCATGGTAATTTTAAAAAGTCCAGTTTCTCCTGGAGATGAAATTTTCCGTATGGGAGAAGTGAAAAATCAAATTAACCTTAAATACGATCAACTCATCTCAGTTTTGCCCATATCTGAAGAAGACTTTTTATGTAAAGATACTCCTTTATTAGAAAATATTCGCCGAGAAGGTATAGCTTTATGAACCGCATTCAAACATTGCTAAATCTAGCTAAAGAAGAATTATATGCTGCTGAAATTTTGTGGGAAAATACTCTATATCGTGCTTGTATTTCTCGCGCTTATTACGCCTTATATTATACAGTACAAGCTCTCTTGGCTGCTAAAAACGTCAATACTAGAACTCACAGAGGCTTGATTCAACAATTTGGACAACAATTTATTAAAACTGGAGAATTATCTCAAAACTTATCAAGAACCTTGAGTGAGACTTTGGATTTAAGACAGTTAAGTGATTATGATGAAACCATACCCATCACTCAACAACAAGCAGGCAAAACTTTAGAAAATGCAAAATTGTTTATTAGTGAAGCTACCAAGTGGCTAGAGAATAATCAAATTCAGTAAATAAAAACAATATCTTAATCTATAGCGGTTCTCGCATCTGTGCGGCACACTTAAACCTTTGCTGATTAAGCTGCTCAGGATCGGGAATGTACCTCTTGTGAATCAGAAACGCTATATTAATCAAAAAAATCGCTGAAAGAAAGGAGCATAAATTAGATGCTTACCTACAAAGCAATGTATAAATTTCTGGAACAGGGAGTCCATGGAGAAGTCTTGGATTTCCCTGGCGTGATTTCCTGGGGAAATGATCTAGCAACAGTACGCCGTTCCTTAGCCAGTGCGCTAGTAGATATGGCAGAAGTTAATTTATCTAGGGGGGAATCCTTACCCTTACCTAATGAGTTATTAACAGACCCAGAAGCGGATTTAGAAGAACCAATTTATCTAATGTTTTCCGCATCAACCCATGTCCAAATTGTACCGACTTTGATCGCCTCATGAAGCGTCGAGATTTGTTGCGTTATCTCAGTCAACAGGGTTGTCAATTGGTACGAGAAGGAAGTGAACATTCCATCTGAGAAAATCCCCTCAATGGTCGGCGCGCAGCCATCCCTCCACATTGAGAAATTGTCGAGGATGGCTGTGAGAATTTTTCGTCAGTTGGAGATACCAGAACCTTGATCAGAAGCAAGGATTCTACCTGAATAATATTTAAGGCTCTGCCTTAAATACTGTGTTGCAAGGCAGAGCCTTGAAACAAGAGATAATATAATTGGTGCGTTACGGCGGCTTGTTAGTTTGGGTTTTTTGACCAAATTAGTAACCGCAAACACGCACCCTACACTCTGAATACTGCTACCGAATACCTTCCGAAGCCATCAAAACTATCCAGGGTGCAGGAGTTGAACCTGCCTAGCACGAATTATGAGTTCGTTGCCTCAACCGCTCGGCCAACCCTGGGTTATACTATTAACTCATTATAGATCGGTAATCACTCCGAACGTGAAAATCCAGCCCCACCAAGATGAAAAAATTTTCAATCAGCACCTCCTTGCAGTTAGGACTCCTTTTGATGGTAGCCATGTTAGCCGCCGGCTTCGGTAGCGGTTGGGTAGCCTATCAATTGGGAATCGCCTCCCTAAAAGGAGTCAGTCAACCGGATATCAACCCCGCTAAAAAGTTTACCAACGATCGCACCAGTTATGGTCGCAATCAAACTTTTATTCCAGTTAAAGAAGAAGAAGTAATTAAAAGAGTGAGAGTTTATATGCAACAACAGAAAAACAAACCGCAATCAAAGGACGAAACCAAAGGATAGGCTTTAAAAAAGGCGAGTTTTGCCTTTTCGCTATGGATAATCAGGATTTATTGACTCGTTTAATTTTAGTCTTTTTACTAATTGCGCTCAATGCTTTTTTCGTAGCGGCCGAATTTTCGCTTGTGTCTGTCCGTCGTACCCGCGTCAGTCAGCTAGTGGCTGCGGGAGATGTGCCAGCGCAGACGGTCCAATCTCTACAAAGAAGTCTCGATCGCTTACTTTCCACTACCCAATTAGGTATCACCCTTTCTAGTTTAGCTTTAGGTTGGATCGGGGAGAGTACCATGACCGTTTTTGTGAAGAAATTACTAAGTTTTTTACCCTTTTCTTTAAACTGGCAAAATCTTCTCTCCCATGGCTTCTCTCTTTGTCTAGCTTTTTTAATCGTGGCCTATCTCCAGATAGTTTTTGGGGAACTTTATCCCAAATCCCTAGCTTTAATTTATGCCGAACCAATGGCGCGATTATTAGCGGCACCTATTGGGGTTATTTCCAGGATTTTTAAGCCTTTTATCGGTATTCTTAATCAATCAACTCGTTTTTTATTGGTTTTAACCCGTATCCCCGAAGTGGATCTACAGCGTTCTAGTCGGGTAACTTCCGAGGAATTACAATTAATTATCAGCATGGAAGGGGAATTAACAGGATTAGAAGCAGCGGAAAGGAAAATTTTAAATAATGTTTTCCAGTTTAGCGAAATCACTGCAGCGGAAATCATGGTTCCCCATAACCGTTTAATAGCTATTTCCTCGACCGCAACTTTTGAGGAATTATTGCTCCAAGTAGTTAACAGTGGCTATTCTTGTTATCCTGTGGAAGGAGATTCCGGTGATGATATCCGTGGTCTGATCGATTTTAAAGATTTAGCTTTACCCCTTGCTCAGGGTCAGTTAAATTTAACAACCCCGATTAAACCTTGGTTAAAACCTGTGCGTTTTTTCCCCGAAACCACTGCTTTAAATGAATTACTAACAGTGATGCGGGAATCATCCTTAAAGATGGTTATCATTGTTGATGAATTTGGCAGAACAGCCGGTTTATTAACCCTAAAAGATTTAATCGGTGAGATTCTCGGAACTTTTTCCCCTAGTGATGAATCGGGAACAGTGGAATATCAAATCCTCGATGAATCGACTTTTCTCGTACAAGCACAAATGAATTTAGAGGACGTGAACAAAGCATTAAATTTAAGTTTACCCTTGGCCGATGAATACCAAACCCTAGCTGGTTTTGTCCTCCATCATTGGCAAAAAATACCGAAGGTGGGAGAACAATTATATTACCAAAATTTAGAATTTACCATCATTTCTAAGGTCGGCCCTCGCTTGGAACAAATTAAGATTTATCGTCAACAACTATCCTCATGATATAAATAAGAAACAACTTTTCTCATTTATCCTTCTTGATTGTTAATCGAGTCAATAGCTGCCCACTCCTGTCACCATGAAACACCTTTTGACACTCCTCCCCCTCAGCTTGGGATTAATTGCCCTCACCCCCGCAAATTTGCCCCTAGAACGTTTTGAAATCTCAGAATTAGGAACATCTACGGGATACGATGAACGACTGCTAACGGACAAAAAAACCCTCCTACAAGCGATCGATCATAGTTTACGTTATCTGAATAGCTCGGCAGCGATCCGCGCCTATCAAAATTATCCTATTCCTGAAATAACTCGTCAGCGAGTGCAGCGTTCCTTAGTCCGTTTTCGTCAATTAGTGCAGAATTCTCCCACTCCCGCAGCTCTACAAAAGGCAGTAAAAAAAGAATTTATTTGGTATCGTTCTTTGGGTAATGATAGCCAGGGAAATGTTAAATTTACTGGTTATTTTGAGCCAATTTATCAAGCAAGTCGCCAAAAAACCGCCGAGTATAAATATCCTCTTTATCGCCGACCTGCTAACTTTTCTCGCTGGTCAAAACCCCATCCAGCTAGGGTAGAATTAGAGGGAAAAGATGGTTTACTGGGGGAAAATAGCCGTCTCTCGAGATACGAATTAGTCTGGTTAAAAGATCGTTTAGAAGCTTATTTAGTTCATGTGCAAGGTTCGGCGAAATTACGTTTACCTAATGGTCAAATTATGAGCATAGGTTTTGATGGCAATACCGAGCATCCCTACACCAGTCTGGGAAAAGAAATGATTGCCGATGGTATTTTTCCTGCTGAGGGTTTAACCTTACCAATGGTTTTAGATTTTCTCAGAAATAATCCTGAGCAATTAAAGAATTATATTCCCCGCAATAATCGGTTTATTTTCTTTCGAGAAACCCACGGCACACCTGCCACTGGTAGTCTTGGAGTTCCGGTTTTACCCGAAAGATCGATCGCTACAGATAAAAGTATTTTTCCCCCCGGTGCTTTAGCAGTAATTGAGACAGAAATTCCCCAGGGAAATCTTAATAAAAAATTAGTTAGTCGCTATGTTCTCGATCAAGATACTGGCAGTGCGATTAAAGGTACTGGGAGGGTAGATATTTTTATGGGAACAGGAAAAAATGCTGGTGAGCGAGCCGGTTTAATTAATACTCCGGGTCAATTATATTATTTATTATTGAGGGAATAGGAAATAGTATAGGTAGAATTAAGATACAATTCCCAGAATCGGTTATCGGTTATCGTTTATCATATTTAAGGGAGAATTTTAAAAATAGAATGATGGAAAAAAACACAAATATAGATTGGTCGGATTGTGGTCCAATTACTTTAGTAGTCGTGCAGCCGACTTCTTTTTGTAATCTCAATTGTGATTACTGTTATTTACCCGATCGCCACTTAAAAAATACCTTATCCTTAGATTTAATCGAGCCGATTTTTCAGAGGGTTTTTAGTAGTCGTTTTCTCCAAGATGATTTTACCATTTGCTGGCACGCAGGCGAACCCTTAGCAGTTCCCATCAGTTTTTATGAAAGTGCTTTCGCCAAAATTGCGGAAGTTAGCGAGAAATATAATCAGCAGGGTTACTGTTTTCGTCATTCGGTACAAACTAACGCCACTTATATTAACGATGCTTGGTGTCAATTATTTAAAAAGCATGATGTTTATGTGGGAGTCAGTCTTGATGGACCGGCCTTTATTCACGATATCCACCGGCAAAACCGCAAGGGAACTGGCAGTCATGCTGCTACAATGCGGGGGATTTCTTTCTTGCAAAAACATGAAATTGATGTCAGTATCATCGCTGTTTTAACAGAAGATTCCCTCGACTATCCCGACGAAATTTTTAACTTTTTTTGGGATCATGGCCTTACCGATGTGGCTTTTAATATGGAAGAAACCGAGGGTATTCATTCACAATCTTCCTTAGATAAATTAGGTATTGAACAACGTTATCGCCAGTTTATTGCCAGATTTTGGGAGTTAGTCACGGCCAAACAAGGAGAATTTAAGCTGCGGGAATTTGAATCGATCTGTAGTTTGATTTATGCCGATGAACGCTTAGAAAATACCGATATGAACCGACCTTTTATGATTGTCAATTTTGATCATCAAGGTAATTTTTCCACTTTTGATCCGGAATTACTATCGATTAAAACCCAACCCTACGGCGATTTTATTTTTGGTAATGTTTTGACCGATTCCCTAGAATCTATCTGTGAAACCGAGAAATTTCAACAAATTTACGCTGATATGCGCGGTGGAGTCGATTTATGTCGCCAAAAATGCGATTATTTTGGGGTTTGTGGGGGTGGTGCCGGTAGTAACAAATATTGGGAAAATGGCACTTTCAACTCCACAGATACTAAAGCCTGTTTATACCGGATTAAGTGTATCACCGATATCGTTCTTGATCGCCTAGAAAATTTATTAGAAGTTTAAAGATTTTTTTAGCTATCAGTAAACAGTAATCAGTTATCAGTTCACTGATTACTGTTTACTAATAACTTATGAAACAAACCTGATCTAAATAGGGTCTGCTGAATAAATCTAAAAACCTTGTTGGATAAGAATTTTAGACTTTTTTCCCATCAAAAAGTGCCAGACATTGGGGTGATCGGGGGGGAAATTTAGGCACTTTTTCCCTGAAAATTAGGTAATTGACCCCCTGA
>NZ_JAPZRB010000052.1:0-11460 GCF_027531105.1 Microcystis sp. LE18-22.4A | reverse complement strand
TCGGGTAAATTACCTAATTTTCAGGGAAAAAGTCCAGGGATTTTCCCCCCGACCACTCCCATATCTGGTACTTTTTGATTGACAAAAAGTCTAAAAGTCTTACCCAACAAGGTTTTTAGATTTATTCAGCTAACCCTAATTGACCTTGACAAGAAATGCTATAATTTCCTAGCAAGAGGGGAATGGAATCCCTCTCAGGGTTGCCATCGCACAATTTTGTCGGTTACTGGTTCTCGTCAGCTTGTTTGTCAAATATACCAATTCTATTTTGAATCGGTGCTGTTATGTCAAGATTCAGGGTTTCTGGCTGCAACGGAACTGAAAAATCAAATAATCTATTCCATCAAATCTTCTTACCTTAGACAAAAATAATGAAATTCGAGGAAATCCAAGAGATTCTTAATCGGCAACTGCTCAAGCTTGAGAATCGCTGTCTCAATGACACAGAACAATTATTATTGCGAGGACTTTGGCAGAAAAAGAACTATCAAGAAATTGCCCAAGAAAACGGTTATAGTAGCGGCTATCTTGCCAATGTAGTTGCCCCAGGACTCTATGATAAAGTCTCGCAACTGATCGGACAAACGATCAATAAGAAAAATTTTTTATCTAGACTACAATCTCATTTTACCAACTCCACATCGCTTCAGTATTGCGGTCAGGAATATCTCCAAAATGAGCGTCCAGAATACCCAGATGCTCCTGTTCCCTATAATTCTTATTATTATCTAAAACGAACAAAACTTGAAGCAAAAATTATCGAGGAAATCGGCCAATCTGGGGCGTTAGTACGCATTAAAGCTCCCAAAAAATGGGGGGAAACGTCTTTATTATTAACAATTTTAGAGGCTTGTCAACAGCAATTCGGTTATCAAATTGTTAGTTTAGATTTACAAAAAGCAGACCAAGACATCATAGCAAATTTTAACAAGTTCTTACGCTGGATCTGCCGTAATTGCGCTCGGCAGTTGAATTTAGAAGCCAAATTAGATGATTATTGGGATGAAGATATAGGAATTAAAATGAGTTGGACAATTTATTTTGAAGAGTATATTTTACGAGAGATAAAACAGCCACTGGTATTGGCTTTAGACGAAGTGCATCGAGTCTTTGAACATCCGAAAGTAGCAGAAGATTTTTTACCTTTAATCAGAGCTTGTTATGAAGAATCTAAGCGATCTCCCCTGTGGCAGAAATTACGTTTAATTATTGTTCAATCCACAGAATCTTATGTTTCTCTGCGATTAGAACAGTCTCCTTTTAATGTGGGATTACCCATAGAGTTACAGGGTTTTGGTCAAGAACAAGTGGCAGAATTGGCAAAAAAATATCAATTAAATGAATTAGCAACCAACGAAATTCAACAGTTGATCGACTTAGTGGGGGGACATCCTGCCTTGATTCATTTAGCGATTTATCATCTTAGCCAAGAGCAAATCACGATGCCAGATTTAATCAAATCAGCAACTACATCAACGGGAATTTATTCCTCTCATTTACAGCTGCACTGGGTCACTTTACAAAAACAACCCGAACTTGCCGGTATTTTTCAACAGATTTGTCAAGGGAATCAACCAATGATAGTCGATCCAATTATTGCTTACAAACTTAATAGTATGGGTTTAATTAAACTCAGAGAAAATCAAGCAATTGTCAGCTGTCAGTTGTATCAAAAGTACTTTATAAGCCAATATACTGGTTCAGTATAAATAAATTTTTGAACCATGGTATTAAGATAGCGATCGCTCAAGCCAATCATTATTAAATATCGTCTGATAAATCCGATTATGAACGTCCATTTTCCCGTGACGCTTTACCACTAATCCAGATAAAAATAACTCAGGTAAATAGGGATTGTTATCAATCTGTATTGGTTCTTGATGGAGGATTTGTCGATACAAGGTTAATAACTGGGGTCGGTTTGGACTTTGAAGAAGGCGATCTTGAATGGTTTTTAAATGTTCGGGTTGATCCTGCATCTCCCAATCTTGAATAATTTTTTCTGCTACTAAGTTGGCCAACCATTGTTCTTCTTGATTAGAGGGGATTGGTTGCTCGCTATCCCGCATCAGTTGACAGAGTTTTTGAGTTAAGAAAGGTTGCCCTCCCGTCCAGCTTAAGACTTGTTTGAGCATGGTCTGAAGATTGCTGACTTTTTCTGTTAACCCATATAATAAAGGTTGAGCTTCGTGTTCTTTAAAACTTGCTAATTCAATAGCGTTACCAATATTAAAAGGTGTTTTCTGGGGGTCAGTAATTAAAGCTGAAGGTGTGGTAGCACCAAAAAAGGCAAAAGTTAGCTCTTGAAATTGAGGTTGAATCGCTCTCTGGTTATAAAAAGAACGAATTAAAGCAAAAAAGTCAGAGACATCAAATTTTAACCCCAAAATGCTATCAATTTCATCAATAAATATAACAGTCGATTGTCTAGATTGCCGCTGATCAAAATCGTTATTAACTAGAAGAAAATTTTCTATAAATTGTCCTAATCGTTGTACAGGAGGCAGGTCTAATTGTTCATTCCACCAAGCTTTAAAAGTTTTCAATTGTTTGATTAATCCAAAACTGCGGAGCAGATCAACGGCTAATCCTTTATACCATTGTTCGGGGGTAATATTGTCTGTTCCTAGCCGAGTTAAGTCAATTACTGCACATCTAATTCCCTCCTTTTGTAATTGGCTCATCATCCGTACCATTAAGCTAGATTTTCCCATTTGACGTGCATTTAAAACATAGCAAAATAGACCTTGTTTGAGAGCTTTATAAAGATTGCGATCGGCTTGTCGAACCACATAATTCGGTGCATCCATCGGTAAACTTCCCCCCACTTGATAGACAAATTTGGGAGGTTGTTCAGCACTTTTAAGCAGGTCATTTTCAAAGATAAGTTCTGCTTGGGTTGCTTTCAGTACCTCTAAAGTATTTGTGAGTTCTTTTGTCCGTTCTTCTACTCTTTGTTCTAAGGTTTGATAGAGTCTTGAGTTATCAATAGAGATAGCGGCTTGAGCTGCTAGAATATTTAATAGTTCAACTCTTTCTGAGGTAAATGCGCTGGTTGTTAAATTATTTTCTAAATAAACAATTCCTTTTAATTGACCTTGATTGAGTAAAGGAGTACAAAGAATGGATTTAGTTTTTTTAGCCACAATATAATAATCATTGGTAAATTGACCTGATGAAGTGGCATCATTTAAAACGATAGTTTCTTTTGTCCGAGCGACATAATTAATAATGCTAGTGGGTAAGATAGGAATTGAGTTATTATGGTCGATAGATTCTATGGGAATTGATTGTAAGATATTAATAGTTTCTTCATCGATTGCGCCTTCGGCTTCAATAACCCAGTTGCCTTCTTTCTCTAAAATCAGATAACCTTTCTGCGCTCCTGCATTTTCAATGACAATTTTCATTAAGTTTGTTAGGAGATTTTCCAGTTTAATTTCTCCAGAAATCGCTTGCGAGGCTTTAAGAATAGTGGTTAAATCAAGAACTGCTCCATCATTACCAGTGGTTGAAATGGTGGTACTCAGTCCTTTAGATTTGTTTTGATTGCTGATGCCTAATAAATATTGAGGGTATTCTTCTTCTAATTGTTTAACTTTGGCCTTTGCACCCCAACGAATGTAACAATGATAGGCATTTCTGAGGTATAATTTCCCGATTTCTTCTCTACCTAAAGTAAAATAAAATTCAGAGGCACGCTCATAAGCTAAAGCCTCTTCATGGATAAATTCATATTTTTTTGCTCCTTGAATGGCTTTTTCATAAAATTCTTGAGCTTTCCAGTTTTGACCTAAGACTCTCGCTTTTTCTGCTTCAACTAGATCATATTTATGTTGAAAATTTGCTGGACAATGACTAGACCATATTGCCATCTTCTGCTGATTGTTATCTACTTGTTGTAGTAATTTTCTTTGATCATTTTGCTCTGTGTCATGATAATAAGCTAGAAAACTCAAAGATGAATAGAAATTATGTTGAGGAGAAATCAAAAATGAGTTTATAGTTGGGTTTGAAATATATTGAAGTCCTCTTTCTCCATAAGTAACTGCCGACTTGTAAATCTTAAGAAGATAAAATAATAATAGTTTAGCAAAGTAAATCAGAAAAAGTAACCATTCATTGTTAGTCTGATTTAATTGGTCTAAAACTGCATTTTCTTCTTCAGTGGATTTACCGACAAATAAAGCAATTTCTTTTTTTAAGCTTTTTTGTAAATTATTGACTATATTATAAGAAATTTCTTGGTAAAAAGAGGAAAAAGTTTGCTTGAGTTTTTTAATAACTCGATTATACTTGATATATTCCTGTTCAACTTCTTCCAAATGATAACCTCCCAACAGTCTATAAATACAATAGTCTATAGCTACATAAGAGGCAAACTGGTTATCCCCTACATCTAAACCGATTTGAAAACTCTTTAGTAACTCGTTATCGATCTCTTTATTTCTCAGATACTCTTTCCAGTGATATATACATCCATAATGTGTCTGTATAATAAGAGCTTGTACTTGACGAATATTATATTTATCGAGCAATTTAAGGGCTAATTTACCAAATTCATATCCTAAATTATAATTATTGATAGAGCCACATAATATCATTCCATAGTAGCTATATGTTGCTGCTGATTCAGGAGAATTTCCATGGTTGATAAATAAATCAATCTGTTTGAGGATTATTTTTATATGTAATAGGGGATCAGTAGTTGCCGTCGAAGACATTATTTGTTGTAAGATTTGAATGGCTTTAAGCTTATAGGGATCAGTCATAACAGGAAGGCTTTCTAAATCGTCAATTTTCCTTTTTTGTAGAATTAAATTTAAGGACTTATTAATGCTTTGATTAATATTACTTTTGCCATTTCTTCTATAAATTAAAATTCCCAGTTCTTTCAAAGTTTTTAAAGCGGTATCAATCGCCTGATCAGGTTGAAAATTTGCATAATAAAATTCAATCTTTATCTGATATGTTTTGACTTTATCTAAGATCGATTTAGCTTGGTTAATAATGATATTTGAATAAAATAAAATTTGCTGAAATTCTGTATTAAGAAAGAGAGAATGTAATTTTTCTTCATGAAGTTCTAAAGTCAATTGATACTGCTCACTCCAACTATTAGTTGTTAATAAACTGAGACCAGAATCTAAATACTTTAATGCTGTTTCATAAGCAGTTGATGCTTTAGCTTTTTTAGCAGCTTTAAGATTTAATTCTGCCAAATTATCTTTTTCTTGTTGCTCAGTAATTAGCTCAGAACCTTCATTAAGTTGATTAACAATTTCAAAAATATTGTTTAATAATTCATCGTCTGTAATGTTTTTTAGCAGTAGGCGACCAATTTGTAGATGAGTCCTTTTCTTTTCTTCCTCTGGAATTAAAGAATAAACTGCTTGCTGCACTCTGTCGTGTAAAAATTTATAGGAAACACAGTTAGAATACCCACCCAAAGTTTCAGTTTCTAAGAGTTGCCTCGATAATTCTTTTGAATCCCAGAGTAGAGCTAGTTTATAGTTATTATCTAATGGTATTACTAACCCTTTATCAAGGGCTAATTGTAGTTGTTGAGCCGTAATATGTTGAGATGTATTATTTACAATAGAAAGAGCTTCTAGACTAAATTGATTACCAATACAAGCGGCTAATTTTAGAATATTTTGAGTTTTTTGAGCTATTTTTTTTATTTTATGGGTCATTAAATCAACGACATTATCGGTAATTGATAGACTTTTAATTTCGGTAAGATCCCATTGCCAATAACTTTGCTTATTATTTTCCAATTTAGTAGAGGAAGGATTAAATATTATGAAACCATCTTGGTATAAAGAATAGAGAAACTGAGCGATAAAAAAGGGGTTTCCACCTGTTTTATGTGTCACCAAATCTGCCAAAGGCATAGTAACTTCTATCGAACAACTTAAGGTATCAGCAATTAATTGATTAATGTGCTTCATCTGCAAAGGAGCAAGAGTAATTTTCGATACAGAAACTTGTGATTGCTGAATTTTCTCTAAAGTATTCATTAAAGGATGAATCGAACTAACTTCATTATCTCGATAGGCTCCAATTATCAGAAAATATTTAATGTCAGAATCTGATATTAATTGTTCAATTAAGTTTAAAGAGGGTAAATCTGCCCATTGTAAATCATCGATAAATATCACTAATGGATTTTCTTTTTGAGAAAAAACATTGACAAATCGTTTAAAAAATAAATGAAATCTATTTTGACTTTCACTTCCTCCTAATAGTTCAACAGGTTGCTGTTTGCCAATAATTTTTTCAACTTCGGGAATAACATCGATAATAATTTGACTGTTCTTACCCAATGCTTCCAAAATTTTCTCTTTCCAAGCTTGCAGGATATTTTCTGGCTCACCTAGAAGTTGACGGATTAAGATTTGAAAGGCTTGAGAAATAGCTGAATAAGGAGTATCTCTTTGTAATTGATCAAATTTTCCTCTAATTAATCGCCCTTGTTTATATGTAACTTGTTGGTAAATTTCATGAACTAAAGCTGATTTCCCAATCCCTGAATAGCCAGAAATGAGGATCATTTCAGTGGTTCCTTGGCTAACCCGATCAAAAGCCTTCAAAAGTTGAGTAACTTCCCGTTTTCGACCATATATTTTTTGAGAAATCTGAAATTTCTCAGTCAGATCCTGACCACCTAAAGAAAACTGAGCAATCTGTCCTAACGTCCTTAATTGGTGAAGACAGATTTCTAAGTCAGCTTTAATACCCAAGGCAGTTTGATATCTTTTTTCTGGGGTTTTTGCGAGCAGTTTGTTAATGATATTAGAGAGAGTTAAGGGAATCTCTGGAATGAGTTGATGAACAGGTAAAGGTTGTTGGGCAATATGACAATGAACTAACTCCATAGGATCGGTGGTTTCAAAGGGCAATTGATTGGTTAAAAGTTCATATAAAGTAACTCCAAGGGAATAAAAATCACTACGGTAATCTAGACCTCGGTTCATTCTCCCTGTTTGTTCTGGGGCAATATAAGCTAAAGTCCCTTCTAATTGGTTAGGAGGACAAGCTGTGAAAAATTCTTGGGATAAACGGGTGGAAATACCAAAATCAATGATTTTCAGTTGTTCGCTTTCAGGGTTATAGACAATATTAGATGGGTTAATGTCTTTGTGAATAATATTAGCCTGATGAATAGCAGCTAACCCCTCAGTTATTTTAATAGCAATCAAGAGAAAGTTTTCCAAATTTAACTTATCTTGAGATAGTAATAACTCTAAAGATCGACCTCCAAAATCTTCTAAAAACATTATCAAACTATTATAGTGTCGCTGTAAATCATAAGCTTTAACAACACTGTCTATGTTCAAAGAACGGATAATTTCATATTCCTGTCGATAACGGGTAATCTCTGAAGGAGTTGGATAATTTTCTTTAAGAATTTTAAGAATAATCGGTTGAGCATTTGCCTTAAAAATGCCTCGATAGACCAGAGAACTAGAACTTTCATAAATTTTTGTGATTAGTTGATAATCTTTCATAACTCACTTTTTAATAACGTTTTTACTTATTTTCTAGCATTTGAGCGGAAAAATGTCCATTAAACTCTTAGATCAGACTTGAGAATAAATTTCTGTCACCGTTGTGGTTAGCACTGAGTATCCATCTTTTAGTTCTTGATGAATTATTTGCGATTTCCACATCTCACAGTCTTGACAAGCCCTTCTTTTTTCTAATTGATTAAGAATTAAATCTTGTCGTAGTTGCTGGAATAACTCTCCCGACCAAATATCTTGTAAAGTTTGTTGATTATAATCCCCTAAACTTTCAATCTCTTGATCAAAACCTAGTCTAAATAAGGTTTCTATACAGTAGTAGATTTTGCCATTGGGTAAAACTGCCATTTCAAGAAAAGGGAATAAACAAGTCCAGCGCCCTTGCGCTTTTTGTTGATAATATTGGAGAGATTTTTCTACCCCTTGATTGTGTTTTTTTAGTCGCATATTATTTTCTTGATATTCAGCAATATTAAGGATAAAAACACTATTAACTTTTGATAACCAACGATTTAAAAATGCTTCTTCTTCCTCAAGATTAACATTGTAATTTCTGACAAAAGAGGTTCTAATTTCGCAGTCAATACCCAACTGATCTCTAATTCTTAACAGATCAATTGTATTGGATTCGACCTGACTTAAATCTCCACCTCGAATTCTTAAATAAGTCTCTGGAGTCGCCGCGTCAAGACTAATATCAATACTGGTTAAACCCGATTTTAACAGAGCTTTAATATAAGTTTTATTCAGAAGTTGACCATTAGTAGTTAGATGAACTTTTGGAACACCTTGCTGTCGGCAAAGTTGAATAAAGTCTATAAGTTTAGGATGAAGTAATGGTTCTTCAACACTACCTATTAAAATGGTAGTTGCTGCTTTTCCACAGTCTGCTGCTAGTTTTTCCATCATCTCCCAAGACATGACTTTTTTCTTTTGAAAAAAATCTGTAGTATGATTAGACTTTATCGAAGAACTATGATAGGGACACATAACACACTTAAGATTACAAGTGTTACCAACAACAACTCTGACATAAGAAGGTGCGATCGCTTTTCCATAATGACAACTAAAATAATGTAACTGCTCATCTCTATCTATTGCCGATAGTAAAACTAATGGAATAGGCTGAGGTTGAATAGTTTGGCTTGTTAGGAATGTCTCTATGTGGGGTTGTAATTGATGCCAAATATCACTTAATTCTTGGGGATATAAATACGCTAGTATAGGATAACTAGGCAAACCCAAATCTGAAAGAATGGGTAAAGTTGGCTGAAAAACAACAACCGCATATTTATCCTTAGCCGTCATTAGCAATTTTTTGATACTATGAGGATGCAAAGGAATATTATGGGAGGGAATCTCAAGAATTCTATCTGAAAAGATAGAAGTATTTATTGTCAGATCAGATAAAAGGTTCTGAGGATCTTTAATAATCATTTTTTGACCAATTTAACGATAAAATCCCCACCCTTTAGGTGAGGCGAGCAATTCTTATTTTTGTTCAATTAGTTTGCAAGGCTTCTAGGAACAAGTTGTCGGAATATAAGGATTGTCGGCAAAATATTTCCCTGGTTTTCGGTTTGATATCCAGTCGGACAAATCATCTGCATTTAAAGTGGCATTTCCCCATGACGGCTCAGGTGGATAGGGAATAATCATTTTAAACAACTCTGGTGCATTGTTATCTGCATCCAATATTTGACCAATAAAGCTACTATACGTCACTTCAAATAAGTAACCCAAGCTTGGGTTTTTCTCTCCCAGTTCACATTTATCAAAGATTGGAAAAATATATTCATCGGGTGGATTACCTTGTGGAAAGAAGACTTGTTTCAGTAAATAAGCTGGATCAGATTCATCAACGGTTTCTAGTGGTTGGTTGGGATTAGCTCCAAACAATTTTTTGAGGTGATCAGCATTCTTTCCTTCTTTCAATCCCTGGTCTGAGGTCGGATGTTCAAAATAAGTCCTTAAGAGATTGGCCACTCTCTTTTGCTCGGCGTATTTCTCGTTATTTTCATCAGCCCATCGCCAAATATAAGCAATAATTTGAGAAACTTGTTTTGACTGTTGATAAAGACGCTGTAAAAAACCAATGTGTGGGCATTCCCCTTCCATTTTATTAGCGGCTTCATTAACTTTTTCTGCCTTGTAGAATAAGCTACGAGTTTCAAACATAAGTGTGCTTCCTTTTTGAGAAATTAAATTGAACAATAAAATCGCTGAGGATTTTCCCAAACGATTTTTTTAACTATCTCCTGAGATAAGTTGTCTTCAAGTCCTATAACTTTTTTTACCGCATCAGCCTGATGATCCATGTGAGGATAATCAGACCCGAAGATTAAGTTATCAGAACCGATAAAATCAATGACCTGAGCCAAACAAGGTTCAGAGGGTTCCCCTGCAATGTAACACTGACGGCGGAAATACTCCGATGGTAATAATTTTACTCTATCTTGGACTTCCCAATGTAAATTTTTATACTCTTCGTCAAGCTTCCATAACCAATAGGGAAGCCAACCACACCCTGACTCTAGAAACGCCACCCTCAGCCTCCGATGACGTTCTAAAACCCCCCCTTCAATTAAGGCTAACAGTGCCATCATTTGTTCCATCGGGTGAGAACAAGCATGAAGCGCAAACCGACTATTAAACCGCTCTGCACCAGTGGTGGGTAAGCGGCTATGAGTGCCTTCATGAATTCCTACAGCCATGTCCAAATCCTCGCAGGCCGCCCAAAAGGGTTCATAGGCTGGATCGCTCAAAATTCTGCCTTTAACAGGGTTAGGGCGCAAAAAAACCGCCTTCCAGCCCAAGTTCGCCATACGGTGTAGCTCTTTGACCATATCTTCGGGATCGTGTTGATTGACTGCAGCGACTCCTTTCAGTCTAGCGGGGTCATAGCTACAAAATTCTTCATATAACCATGTATTGTAAGCACGGACAAAAGCCCCCATCACTTCAGCAGGTAGGCTATCAATGGCAAATAACCACAGTCCGTAATTAGGATAAATAAAAGCCACATCTATGCCCATTTGTGTCATAGATTGAACATGGGACTCTGGGTTATAGCGGTTGAGATAAGCATGGGGATGAGCTTGCATCATCTGCTTATTCCCTTCTGCTTGGACTTGTGGGGAGATTTTTTGACTAATCGGTTCTCCTTTGATTTTCATGTCAGCAGAAGGAGCAAATTCCCTAAATTTAGGTTCTAGGTATTGGCCCCACATTGCGGGGGGTTCAATGACATGGGAATCAGCATCAATAATTTTGTACCCGTTGAGCATAGCGATTTTTCGGCAATTTTCTACCTAAATTATATTTGATTGGGAAAAAGCGGTCCCTTTTTTGCTGCTTTTTTTTCATCCCCTAAAACTCCATGGATTGATTGGGTTAAACTTGATACAACACTTTATTAAACTTAACGAATGGAAGCGATTGAATTTAAAATGATTCTTCATCATGGCACAGTTGTCATTCCCCCTGAATATTCCTCTAAGTGGGAAGGTAAGGCGATCCGTGTGATACTCTGAAGGGGTTTTGAGCTTGACTCAACCTTCTAAGATACATATAATGTATGTATGACATTTGAATTTGACATCCTCACCGCCGTGAACGGACGGTGATTCCCAAACCTCACGATTTAGGTTTCTGTTTCTTTCCCGAAGGATTTTTCGCACCTGCCTTAACAGATTTACTCTGTTCTGGTCTTATAGTCGCGACCCGGACTGACACCGCAAGCCCTGCGGCCAAAATATTTTTACTGGCGTTAATATCTCGGTCATGGTGCGTCCCACAGTCTGGACAGTCCCATTCTCGAACATTTAACGGCATTTTCTCAGCAATATACCCGCAATTACTACACCTTTTAGAGCTAGGAAACCATCTATCTATTTCGATGTAATTTCTCCCATACCAACGGCATTTATAG
>NZ_JAPZRB010000454.1:0-5824 GCF_027531105.1 Microcystis sp. LE18-22.4A | reverse complement strand
GAGGCGCAACATTTTGAGATTTTTTCCCAAACCTTGCCAGGAATATTATCTCTTATCTTGACCAGATGGATTGACTTCAAGGGGTGACAAAACAAAGCGAGCAACTGGAACATCTCCCCCTAGATGTTAAGTCTGATTGCCTAGTCATTCTCAACAAGCACTGTTTATTGAGAATGACCGGGGGAACCCTGAAAATTTCGGCTTAGTTGGCGGCAGCTTGCCGCCAACTCACTCCTCTAGATAAGTATTTTGACTCGCGCCCCTTCCTCTTTCGAGACGTTGTGACACTTAGGGTGCGGAATGTGGGTTTCTACAGGGACAGTATAGCAAATCAAGCCAGCTTTAATCTAACGTCTTACCTGGCGTAAAATTAATTACACATACCTGTCGCTTAAAGCCTTGCGCAGCAAGGCTTTCAAGATTGGGAGTGTGCAGATAATTTTGTTTAGGTGCTTATTTATCCTCAAATAGGTTAAGTAAAACTTATCCAATCAACGGGATTGAATAATCAACTATCTTTCCTTTGCTGTCCCCTAACTTTTTCAGCAAGCCCTAATTTAAGTGCGATTGCCCTGCTCCGCCTCTCAATCTTTATGTAAAAAATCTGGCAACCATAAGCCGAGTAATATTACCAAGCCAATGATGACTAAGGCTACACTATAGGTGATCGCTTCATTAGAATTAAAGTTAGTCGGCATGATGAATTTAATTCCCCCCGCTTGAGATAGACTGCTCACTCCCAAAGTAATACAGAAGGTAAAGACTTAGGATGAGCCAGACGCAGAAATTGGTAGCCAATACCGGACAAACCCTGAAAGAAACAGGGATTAAACACGGATGTCGGCAAATCAGCAAATAGTTCATATTTGCCGGTTTGAGAAGCTCGATTGACTACTCGACTTGCTAATTCTTGAGCAGCACTGTACCATTGTGGATTAGACAGTGTATGTGCAGCGACCCACATAACTTCACAGCGACCTAAATTGCCACAGCACAAATGATCCACTTGCTGCAAGGGAGTCTCTTGGGTTGTCTTGAGAGCCGCTTCAATATTAGCAAGAATTTCTTCAGTTCTATAGCTTGATAAACCGCCTAAACGTCCTAAACCAATACCAGGCGCTCCGTAGCACCAAGTTGACCAAAACACTGGTGCAGCAGAAGGCTCCTCAGTGGGAATGATTTGACGCCAATTCCCAAATTCTTGAAAAAATTTGCTATTTTCATAGGCGATCGCCTGTTGTGCGCCCCTTGAATAAGCCTGGTCTTGAGTCACCTCATAGAGTCGTAAAAGTGCATAGGCAATTCCGGCGGCCCCATGAGAGAAGCCAGTCAATGGTTTATAGGTATCTGATTTCTCGTTATAGCGCAAATCACAAAATTTCAGCAGATGTTGACCACAGGCTTGAGCCTTATCCAAAACAAAATTTGTCCCCGTATCCTGATAAAGAGCTAAAAGGGATAAAACTGTCCCAGCAGCACCCTTAACTATATCGAAATTAGTATCTTTATCAATAATCTCTTGGCTCATAAATTGAGCAACTTTTTGTGCTTCTTGAGAGAGATGGGGTAAATCGAGAAATTGTCGGATTTTGACGAGACAATAAATAATCGCCCCCAGTCCTACGCCGCCGCCGATGCCAAAGTTATCGGCAAAAATTTTGATTGCTTCAGCATCCGCATTTTGTAAGAAGCTTTGTAAAGATTGAAGAGACTTAAGGCTTAACTTCTCAAATTTACTGTCCCCTGTCACACGGGCTAAGGCTGCAAAAAAGACAGCAACACCGCAATTGCCATCATAGAAACTTTCTCCCAAAGGTTGTAGCTGAAATCTCTCTGCTTTCGGAACAAAAGCTAAACTAATCCAAGAAAGACTACCATCAGAACCAATAATTCCCTGGTCTTCGATTTCTTGAGCAATCTCTATTGCTTTGGTAACAAACTGGTCGCCAGTCAACAGAGTCTTAGTAATTTCTTCCTGATTTTTAGACTCAATTTTGCTTCTTTCTGAGGAGAAACTTCCAGTAATTTTTGACTGAAAGGCCAACTGAATAATTCTAGATTGTTGAGCTAAGTCAGTTTCATTCATCCGTTTTAATCGTTGTTCAACTTGATTAAAACATGATCCTTTAAAATACTCCGGTATAGTCTGTTCACCACCTAAGTTGAGGTCATCGCTTACCGTAGCAGCACTAAAATAGGGAACATCTCCTAAGGAGATGGCTTGAAGTTCCATCTCTAGAATAGGCCAAGCTTGAGGTTTATTTTGGTTATTGAGAAAAGCCCGGCTCAAGATATCTGCTTCAATACTCCACTCTAGTCCATGTTTGAGAAATTCTGCCCCTCGCGTCTTATTGAGAACAGCGCCATAAACTTTGGTGGAACGGAACAGAAATCTGACTACCTGTGTCTGGAATGGCGATAAAGGTCCATTTGCTGCTAATAGGTTTTCCTTCTGTTCAATCAAGAAACGGTATACTTGTTCGAAGCCTGTAATCAATTCTTTTAGATAATCATTCGGGTAAAGTGGCTGTGAATTAAGCATAGGAACATTAGCTTGCAGAGGTCTATCTATTTTCTCCTGTGCTAAATACATATCGTCGGTGTTGATCGATTTCCAGACAGGAAATGGTACCGGCATAGGTTGAATATCAATACTACCCAATCCACTAACATCATAAGCGACAGAAGTGTCGATATTAAACTCCCAAGTCGGTAACAATGCCGTGCGTAAGACTGAATCAGACAATTGATTCATCGCTGCTTCTCCGGCTGTTTCATCTTCCGAATCTTCCATCCATTTAGCTTCATGGTGCATGATTGTTTCTAGATCAATCATCACCAGTTGATCGCCGTAGGCAATTAAATTCTCGTGGTGAAAATCATTTGCTCCTAGAAAATATAACAAACATAACAATCTTCCCGCCTGTAAATAAAAACGTTTAGCAGCGGCGGTATCTTGACAAGGTTTTTGTTCAATGTATTCGCTCCATCCATAGGTTTGTTTATCTAAAATCCGAAGAATTTTCAGGGGAGATTGTGCAGAACTTTCTAAGTTTTCTAATTGTTGATTTAACCAAGATAAAAGTTGGTTAAAAGCTATGTCAACCCCTATTTTTTTCGGTTTATAAACTAACTTTAGCCCCGAGGCAAAAGTTAGCACGATCACAGAACGTCCTTGATGATGAAGATCAGACAAGTCCGGCTTAATTTCTTTAATTTTTCCTAGCTGATTTTCTGATATTTTAGAATCAATCGAATCATTTATCTGGGAAAATTCTCCCTTAATTTCTAATAAATCATTTTCCAGTCTTTCTAGAAATTCTGCCGTTGACTCAACCCAAAAATCAATAGTGGTTGCAATAAACCTACCTAATACGGGATATTTTTGAAAAAAACCCAAGAATCCATCTGATAATAATTTATCAACAAAAGCTAGATATTTTTTGTTACCTGATGTAGTTTTATTGTTCGGAATTATTAAATTGAGTAAGTTTTTCCCGAGGGGACGAGAATGAGAAAACTCAAAATCTAAAGTTTTTACTAAAAGATAAAAAAGTCTTTGGTAAAGACCCTGTTCTAGACTTAGATAAGCAGATTCTTCCAATCGTTTTAAAGGCAAATTTTCATCAGATAATGATTCTACTCCTAAGCGAGCAAGAAGTTTTTGTCTTCCAACCAGAACCAAAGGTAAAAAAACATCTTCAAAGGGTTTAGGGTCATTAGAATCTCTGGGCAAGGGTTCGAGATTTTCTTGGGTTAATTGTGCAACTGTTTCTATAATCTCAGCTAGGGTTAAAGCCCAACTGGGTAAGGAATGAGTTTCAGGTTCTAACTCTGTACCAAGTACTCGCAAAACTGCATCGCGTTCCCAACCATTCCACTCTAGACGTTTGTAAAATTTATCCCAATCTCCAGAGGCACTGACTTTACACCAATGATTCAAACGAATATTTGCTATCTCTTCATTAAATGGGCTTGAGATAGTCGATGTTGTTTGATGACTGAGACGTTCAGAAATAAACGTAGCTTGACAGACGATCTTGGCTAATTCTGGTTTTAAATCAGATGGGTTGGCACTCACAAAAAAAGCCTCCTTCTTTTAATTTTCATCAGATAACTTACTATAACACTTTAGAAACACCTCTAGATTCTTTAATTGACATCATATAGCTTGCCATTCGCCGTTTAACAAAACTCAACATGGCTGGATTATCCTTGGATACTGTCCACATTCCGTAGGGGATATGGCTACTACACTGGATTTTAATCGACTCGGCTAATAAAGGAATGCCACGCCCGACCTTTTGTAGCTCTTTCTTGACAAAAAAGCTACTGTAGCGGATTGTATCTGGTGCAAGACGATGGGTTATCATCCAGCCGATGACTTCTTTTTGATAACGAAGTCCTAAACTGTTGAGTGGCTCTCTTTTGTCTTCCTCTAAAAAAGGTGAAAGAACTTCTGGATACCACGCCTGAGTATTTTGTTTTTCTAAAATTCTACTTCGTTCTGCTTCCGTTAAATCAGACCAAGTAAAGATTGTAAAACCAGCAGGTAAACTATATTTGTGTAGCCAGGATGCTTGAATCATCTGCTCTTTCGCCGCCTTACAAATTAACACCCGTAACTCTGGCGGTGTCCAACCTGCTTTTTTCAGTATATGTTCTAAAGCCGGAGTTGTCGTTTGGTCGCTTGTATAAACTAATTCAACATACCGACAACCTCGTTGCTTAAACACCTGCTCTAAATGCGCGAGTAGGGCTGTGCCAATCCCCTGACAACGATAGGGGGATTCAACAAAGATGGAGAGGATGATAGCTGCTTCTTCTTCAGGGTAAAACCTAGCCAGACCCAAGCCAACCGGTTTTTGCTCAACACTTGCGCCAATGGCAACAAGAGAGTCTTCAAACTGCAAACTTTGTAAAGCAGGTTGATAAGAGGGAAAGGTCATTTCCAAATATTGAAGCCAAGCCAACCCCTTCAATTCAGTTAATGAATAATTAACCATTCTGTTGCATACATTGTTAATCTTCGATCTGATAAAAATTAAAAGCGGATTTGGTATTACCCTAATAAAGGAAACCTCGATTAATTGCACTTATTGCCAAGAAAGCACCCATAAAAAGTGTTGATCTTTTTCAGCAAGGTATTTTTCGAGGTTTCCAGAAAGCCGACTCTAACAAGTAGCAACCCAGCAGTTGCGGCTAACAATGATACAGACAGTGAGTCGTGTATTTAAGTTACAACGGCGGCGACCGCCAGCTACAGCTTCTAACTCTTGTTCGCTCAGTTCCGCATCTCCCTTCTTGGTGTTAAGAAACTCATTAGCTTCGTCAAGAGTGAAGTTGCAGCCATTCTCTTGTCCTAGTCTGACGGCGGTTTCGACAAAGCTGTCGCGATCTTCAGCCGCGCCTAACATAGCTTGAAGCTCTTCGCTATTGCGAGCGATTTCATAAAATCTTTCGACATCTGGTTGACTCATGACTGTGTTCTCCTTAAGTCTGTGGGTGATTCAATCTTTTCTTGATTCACACTGACAATAGTAACCTCGGTCAAAAGGCTTGCCAATCGGGAAAAGTTCAGATAAATTCAGGACTCTAACAATCAAAGAACTCAGAGAAAGTCATGTAAAGTGAGTAGCGAGGGTCTTCACCTCGACATTTTTAGATAAATCACGCCGTGAGGTTTGGGTTTCTGCTTCTTTCCCGAAGGATTTTTCGCACCTGCCTTAACAGATTTACTCTGTTCTGGTCTTATGGTCGCTCTACAGACTGACACCGCAAGCCCTGCGGCCAAAATATTTTTACTGGCGTTAATATCTCGGTC
>NZ_JAPZRB010000520.1:0-11143 GCF_027531105.1 Microcystis sp. LE18-22.4A | reverse complement strand
GGTGGTCGAGGGAATCAATAATAAACTTAAACTAATAAAACGGAGAGGCTATGGCTTGAGAAACTTTCGGAATTTTTGGGTTAGAAGTATGTTATCTTGGCATCTTGTCTGTTGATTTAGCATAAAGAGTAACGAAGAGCCTTTTTGGTTCTTCGGTTTTTGTTATGCAATGGACGGGGTTATAAGGAATGAAACCCTTATATAGGGTTTGCTGAATAAATATAAAAACCTTGTTGGATAAGGCTTTTAGACTTTTTTTCCCTGAAAAAGTGCCTACCATTGGAGTGATTGGGGGGAAAATCCCTGGACTTTTTCCCTGAAAATTAGGTAATTGACCACCTGAAAATGGGTAAAACCCCACACCCCACACCCCACACCCCACACCCTGCCCCCACGAAAAACTTTTTCAGCAGCCCCTATATAGAGAGACATTGCCGCAATTTTTGTCAATTGTTGGCGATCTGGAGCGAACTAATCAATTAAATCTCTTGCCAGATAAGGATTTAGTCGATTTATGCCCCCAGATCGAACCATACCAAGTCCCGAAAAGCCAAAAATGTTAAGAATTGTGTGAGATTACCCTAGTATTAGCCCCGTTCGCTTGCCTCGCTATCCTTAATTATTGTATGATTATAACGTCTGGGCTATCAATTTTTCGAGATACCCTTCTCACGCTGAGTATTATGCCTAAAATCATTTCCATTCACTCGTATCGAGGTGGTACGGGTAAGTCCAACGCTACAGCTAATCTCGCGGCCATTCTTGCCTGTCAGGGTAAACGGGTTGCCATTGTCGATACAGATCTCCCCTCTCCTGGTATTCATATTCTCTTTGAACTACAAGATAAGCATATTAAATACACCTTGAATGACTTTCTTTGGCAGAAATGTAAAATCAATGAATCAGCTTACGATGTTACCTCAGTACTAGGAGAACAAAAAACTGAAAAGAATCTAATTTATCTGGTTCCTGCGAGTGTCCAAGTGAGCGATATTTCTCGAATTTTACGGCAGGGATTTAATACAGAGTTGTTATTGGAAGGTATAGAAGAATTAATTCAATTACTCCAGCTTGACTATTTGTTTTTGGATACCCATCCTGGACTCAATAGAGAAACTTTGCTATCTTTAACTATTTCCAATATTGTTTTACTGTTTCTTACCCCTGATGAGCAAGATCTCCGAGGTACTGCTGTCACCCTAGATGTAGCCAGTCGTCTTAAAGTTCCGAAGTTATTTCTAGTTGTCAACAAAATTGTAGACAGATATAATTTTGGCGAACTTCGTCAACAAATTGAATCTACTCATAAAATACCTATTGTCGGGATGATGCCGGATGCTTCTGATATGCTCCAACTGGCAAGCAAAGGTCTTTTTGTTCTGAAATACCCAAACCACCCAATTTCTCTAGTGTTAAAACAGATAGCAGAACAAATAGATCAACAAGATTCTGACTATGCTCCGAATGATAGCTGCGATCTTAAACCTTTTATAATGGAGTGTGTTTAGCGTGGAATAAGTAACCTGGTGCTAAAATAAGGGAGAATTTTTATGAGTAAAAGGCGATCACCACAACTATCTATGAATTCTTTAGAATTCTCTAGCAGGGTGTTAGCTGACTCTGGTGCTAGTGTCGAGGAAATTCAAGAACTGCTGGCTTACAATCAAAATAAATTTAGTCATGTTTATCATCGGAAAACTTTGCCCAAAGAATCTGAGCCTCACCTAGAGGTTTGGCGACAATACATGACTGAATCTCACCAGATTGGCGTGTATGCAGTCCTTAAAGCTCATTTAGTTCAGTTTCAGTTTCCCATTAAGCAAGGCATCAGTCAAACGCCAGATTATCGCCAAGCTACCCGGCAAGGTAAGTTAGAAGAAGGGATGTCGTTAAAAACGGGCTTAACTTTCAACCAACCGGAGCGATTATCCCTGATCCTTTATGAAACCCTAGCGGGGTCGATTCCTGTCATTATTGCGGATGATCGCAATGACTTTATAACTTTAGTTCAAGCACTGACAAAAGGCAATGAACCCTATCTCGTACCGGAGTCAATGGGAGCTTGTATGGTGGGAAACTATAATAACTGGGAGAGAATACGCCAGTATAAAGCACAATGGATAGATCGCAATCCCCACCGTTGTGATGAGACTGATTGGCAGTTGGAATTCCAACACCTTATTCTCAAAAAAGAATTGTATCAAGATCGATTCATTATCTTAAGTACAGGCAACTATAGCAATGTAAGTGCTCAGCAATTAGGACTCACAGAGAGTCAGTGGCTAGAACTATCCTTGAAAATTCGCTTAGAACATGAATGTACTCATTATATTACGCGGCGGTGGTTCGATTCAATGCAGAATAATCTATATGATGAATTAATTGCAGATTATCGGGGTATCGTGGCGGCTCTAGGATATTACAATGTCGATTGGTTTTTGCACTTTGTCGGATTAGAATCCTTTCCTGCATATCGTTCAGGCGGTAGACTAGAAAACTATAAAGGGAATCCAGCTTTATCCCCAGGAGCGTTTAAAATTTTACAGAAATTACTTAAAACAGCCGCAGAAAATCTAGCCCGATTTGAGCAGCAATACATAAAACAGCCAAGGAATTCACGACAAGAAACCGCACTGTTGTACGCTTTGACCAGCCTTCGACTTGAGGAATTAGCTTCAACTCAGGCCATGGGACTCCTGAATAGAGCTATGGAGGAAATCCCAGAGGTAGGAGTAGGGATTTAATCGCTAGTTGTCGACAAAATAAAGATATGCTAAACTAAAATGAATGTTAATGGTTGAGTTACCCTATGAAAAACGTACTACTCCAACAACTAAATAATAGTGATTTTCAATGGCTAAAAACCCATGGAAATCGTCAGCAAATTCCAGCGCAAACTGTATTGGTTGAGCAACATCATCCAGTCAATAACTTTTATATCATTCTTCAAGGGGTTCTTGTGGCTACAATGACTAAAAACCCAAACCGCATGGATCGGGTTTTTGCAGCCTTAGAAGAAGAGCAAGAATTAATGCAAGAAATTACTCGTTTTGAGCCGGGAGAAATGTTTGGAGAAATATCTTTTTCTGAAACTAGCCCCTCAATTACTACCGTCAAATCCCTAGATAACGTCTTGGTTTTGGTCTTACCTGCTAAGCAATTACGAGACAAACTAGAGCAAGATCTAGGTTTTGCCGCACGGTTTTATCGCGCTAGTGCTATATTGCTTCTAGACCGTTTTAATTACCTAGTTCAACTTTTTTTGACTGATAAAATTGGACAAATTCCTCCCTTACAAGATGTCCCTCTGATTTTTGGAGAACTTAGTGATAGTGATGTTGACTGGATGATATCTTCAGGTCAATTAGAAGAATTGAAAGCCGGTGAAATTATAATTTCGGCTGGACGACCTGTAGAAAACCTTTATTTTATCACCCAAGGAACGATTTCTGTATTGGTTTCTGAAGAAAGAAAAAACCCTTTGAGTAATATTTTTGCAGCCCTTGAGAATGATCAAGAAACCCAAGAATTGCTGCAGCGAGAAATTGCACAGATGGCCAAAGGTAATCTCGTAGGAGAGTTGGCCATTCTTGACACACATCTTTCTTTTTTGACCTATGTAGCTTTAGAAAATTGCACCGTTTTAAAAATACCTCGACAAAAATTTCTGCTCAAACTAGAACAAGATGTAGGAATGGCTGCTCGCTTCTATCGAGTTGTTCTTATGCTTTTATCTCAGAGGTTACAGAACCTGAGTAGTCGCCTAGGCTATGGCAGAACTGAGTATAAAGTCGGGCAAAGCCTCTCAGAGGATAGAGTATATGAAGATGAGATCGATGTAGCCAGCATGGATAATCTCACCCTAGGGGGGGCGAGACTTGATTGGATGCTAAAACGATTAAAGTTGAAGGCAAATTAAACTTAGACATTAATTAGTATTTCATTTCCTCACAATTTATATTTAGGACAAGATTATGCCAGAGCCGAAAGACGGTTTATTTCGTCAGGAATCTCTAGAAAAACTCTCATCTCCAGAGCGACTTGACGAACTCATGGAAGTAGTTAATCCTAGGGCTTGGTTGTCTTTGACAACGATAGGAGCCTTGATAGTGGCTACATTAATCTGGAGCATTTTAGGAAAAATTCCCCTTAACATTAGTGGCACAGGTGTATTAATTCAACCACGACGAGTAGTTCAGCTACAGTCTTCAACTCAAGGTCAAGTTTTAGAAATATATATTAAACCCAATTCCATCCTTAAGAAAAATCAAATAATTGCAACAGTTGACCAATCTGCTCTCAAGAAACAACTTCAGCAACAACAAGAAAAATTGGCTCAACTGCAAGGACAAAATCGGCAGACAACGGAGTTACAAAAAGAGCGAATTGCTCTAGAAAAACAAAATCTAATTGCACAGAGAATGAATTTAGAGCGGAGCTTACAACGAGAAAAAATTTCCTTGGATTTACGCCAAAAAAATCTTGATTCTCTAGTTAATCTGCGAAAAAACTACCAAAACATTTTAGATGAATTTCCCCAAATAGCCCAAGACGTTGAAGAAAAAACCTTCCAAGCTATTCAAGCCAAAGAAAATAGTTTAAAAAGTCAAATTCAACAATATGAAGAATTGCTACCCAAGCTCAAACAAAGAAGTGTGAATATAAAAAATCTTTTAGATAAAAATTTAATTACTGAAGATGTATATCTAACAGCAGAAAGAGATTATTATAGCTCTCTCACTCAAAAATCAGAAATAGAAACCCAATTGAAACAAATTAGATTAGATCGGGCGAATACCCAAGAGAAAAAACTACAAAATCGTGATCGCGTTAGGGATCTAGAAAATCAAATCAAAGATACGGATGTAAAAATACTTAATGTGGAACGTGAGTATCGACAAAGTCTTAATATGATCGATGATTTCAAAATAAAAATCCAGGGAATTCAAGTTGAAGAAGCCAAACTTAATCAACAGGAAAAAGAATCATTAATCGATAAAACCAACAATATTGCTGAAGTGAAGCGAGGTATTGCTGAACTGCAAAAATCCATCTTAGATAAAAGTGAAATTTTGAGTCCCTACGAAGGAAAAGTATTAGAAGTAAATATTGTTAGCGGTCAGGTGATAAATGCAGGCAGCAGGATTGCTTCCCTTGCCACTAAAAAACCGGATAGCTCTTTAGTCGGTATTGCCTATTTTCCCGATAAAGATGGCAAACAAATTCAGAAGGGTATGCAAGTTCAAATAACACCCAGTATGATTAAACGGGAACGTTATGGGGGAATTTTGGGAAAAGTGACTGAAGTTTCCCCTTTTTCCGTAACAACTGAGGATATCGCTACTATAGTCGGCAATCCTGAATTAGCTCAGAGCTTGAGCGGGCAGCAACCCCGCATTCAAGTGATTGCTGAGCTTGAAAGGGATTCAAACAACATTAACAATGGCTACAAGTGGTCTTCATCAAAAGGTCCTGTTCTTGAACTATCGGGTGGGACAACCGCACAAATCCAGATTCAAGTGGGAGAAAGAAGACCGATCAGCTATGTTATTCCGATTCTCCGTTCTTTGACAGGTCTTAATTAGGGCTGGCTGAATAAATCTAAAAACCTTGTTGGGTAAGACTTTTAGACCTTTTGTCAATCAAAAAGTGCCAATCATTGGAGTGATCGGGGCAAACATTTAGGCACTTTTTCCCTGAAAATTAGGTAATTGGCCACATCAAAACTGGTAAAACTCCACACCCCACACCCCACACCCTGCCCCCACGAAAAACTTTTTGCCGCAAACCCTAATTAAATAAAAAGATGCTCACCCAGTTAAAGACTCAATTGTTACGATTCCACAAGCAGCGGCGTACCCGTACTCCCACCCTGTTACAAATGGAGGCTGTTGAATGTGGAGCAGCGGCCTTGGGGATTATTCTAGGTTATTATGGCAAAATCGTCCCTTTAACCGAACTGCGTCGAGAATGCGGTGTCTCTCGAGATGGCACTAAAGCCTCTAACGTCCTCAAAGCAGCCCGACTGTATGGACTAGAAGCCAAAGGGTTTAGAAAATCTCTCGACTCGGTTAAAGAATTGCAACCTCCCTATATTGTCTTTTGGCAGTTCGATCACTTTCTGGTCGTTGAAGGAATACAAGGCGATAAAGTCTATCTTAACGATCCGGCTGTCGGTCCGAGAACTATCTCAGCCCAGGAATTTGATTCGGGTTATACAGGTGTGGTCTTGGTGATGCAGCCGGGGACACAATTTAAGAAGGGAGGCAAAAAAAAGAATATTCTGGAAACTTTAACATCTCGCTTACAAACCTCTCAGCAAGCTCTTTTGTTTTGCCTATTAGCGGGATTGTTGCTAACAATCCCACGTCTAGCCATACCTGCTTTTACTCAAGTTTTTACGGACGATTTGCTCATAGAAAACCGCTATGAATGGCTTCGTCCTCTAATTTTGGGAATGTTAATCACTACCGTATTACAAGGACTTTTAGCTCGTTTACGTCTCCTCTACTTACGACGATTGTTGATCAAGCTCTCTGTCTCAATGTCAGGACAGTTTCTTTGGCATACACTGCGTTTACCCATCGGATTTTATGCCCAACGCTATGCTGGGGAAATTAGTAGTCGAGCTCAACTCAACGACCATATAGCAACCATCCTCTCAGGAAAACTAGCCACAACCGTTATTGATACCTTTATGGTTGTCTTTTATGCTTTGTTAATGGCTTTCTATGATTGGGTACTGACAGTAATTACTATTATTTTTGCCGCCTTAAATTTCTTAGCATTACAGACTTTATCTCGCAATCGCATTGATACCAACATCAGAGTTTCTCAAGAAATTGGCAAAGTTTTCGGCGTTGCTATTGGTGGAATTCAATCGATCGAAACCGTAAAAGCAAGTGGGTTAGAATCAGATTTATTTACAAAATTTGCTGGCTATTACACTAAAAGCCTTAACTCTCAACAGCAGTTAGCGTTGGCTACCCAGATTCTCAATGCTTTACCTGCACTATTGACAGCCCTTGCTACCAGCTTAATCCTCTTGATTGGAGGCTGGCGGGTGATGGCGGGTAGCCTCAGTATTGGTATGTTAGTCGCTTATCAATCTCTGACTAATGAATTTCTCAAGCCGATTAATGATTTAGTCAATTTTGGTAGCACTTTACAAGACTTAGAATCCGACCTAATGCGTCTGGATGATGTGTTAGAAAACCCCATCGATCCCATAGCAAAATCTGCCCAATCAGAAGATGCGGCTGCCTCAGTTACAGTTAATAGAATCTCTTTTCGTTTATCTGGAAAATTAGAGTTGCAAAATCTAACTTTCGGCTACAGTCGCTTTGATACCCCACTCATTGAAAACTTGAGTATTACTTTACAACCCGGACAAAGAATCGCCCTAGTGGGGGGCAGTGGATCAGGGAAATCAACGGTGGCCAAATTGATCACAGGACTCTATCCAATTTGGTCAGGGGAAATCCTTTTAGATGGTATCGAGCGAAGCCAAATTCCTCGATCTATCCTCGCTAATTCTTTAGCTATGGTAGAACAGGAGATATTTTTATTCGCAGGAACGATCAAGGAAAATCTAACCCTTTGGGATTCAACGGTTCCCGATGCTGATTTATTTAAAGCTTGTCAAGATGCAGCTATTCATGAACTGATTCTTAACCTTCCAGGTGGCTATAACAGCCAATTAAGTGAGGGAGGAATGAACTTGAGTGGCGGACAACGCCAAAGATTAGAAATCGCTAGGGCATTGGTGAGAAATCCGGCTTTGCTGGTCTTAGATGAGGCGACAAGTGCTTTAGACGCAGAAACTGAGTTGATCATCGATCGCAATCTGCGGCGTAGAGGTTGTTCTTGTATTCTTGTCGCTCATCGACTCAGTACTATTCGAGACTGTGACGAAATTATTGTTTTAGATAAGGGGAAAGTGGTACAACGGGGAAATCATGAACAATTGCGCTCTCAAGAGGGAATCTATACTCGTTTAATTAGTACAGAAAGGACAAAGGATAACGTCAATGAGCAAGTCTAATTTAGAGCAAGAGCCAAAATTTACTCAACTCCATAGCAATGAATCTCTCCTGTTAGATTGGCCGGACACATTCTGGGTGGTGCGTTCAGGATCGCTACTCCTATTTGCACTGCAACTGGAAGCATCTCAGCTTACCAAGACTCGCTCCTATATGTTTACCATTCAAGCCGGGGAAGCTCTTTTTGGTTCAGAATTAGTCAGAGGCATTTCCCCAGAACAACAATGGGGAATTTTAGCGATCGCTCTCGAAGAAGCGATCTTGGAAAAACTGACGTTGAGAGATTTAGCTGAGCAAATCAGTCATGGCGATTCAGCCGCCCGAATGCTTTTACAAGGCTGGCTGAACCATATTAGTCAATGGCTCGCTCAAAAACCTAGCCCTTTTTCCTTACCAGCCGAGAGAATTTATATTCAAGATACACATTTTTTATCCTTGCTGTCCGGCCAGGGATTGATGCTTCTTGCCAAAAGAGAAGAGGAAAAAAATATTCTTTGGATAAAAGTAAATCAGGGTAGTATGTGTTGGATGGGCTGTGAAGCCTTGAAACTAGAAGCAGGTTCACCCATGATTCCTTTGGCTTCAGATCTATGTTTAGCCGCAGAAACAACAACTGAAGTTTATACCTGTCTGACGGAAGACTTAGAAAACCTAGAAGATTTACCAAAAAGTTTGGCTCAGGTACACCGCTATTGCCTCTACTACTTTAGCCTGGTCAAAGAACTGGAAACAGAAAATGAATTTAGCCGCTTTCAGCAAAGAGAACAACTTAACCGTAGGGCCCTGCAAAGCTCTATGGGAGAGTTGATGTCCGTTTTGCAACCCCAAAAAGCTGACCTTTGGCCACTTGGCTCCCCCCTACTGATAGCCGCCGGAGCAGTCGGACGAAGTTTAGGAATTAAGGTTTTACCCCCGGCTCGTTCAGAAGACATCCATCGAGTCAAAGATCCCCTAGAGGCAATCTCTCGAGCCTCCCAATTCTCCACTCGCCGAGTGCATCTAGTTCATAATTGGTGGAAGGGAAACTATGGAGCGCTATTAGCTTACCTAAGTAGCAATCAAAGTCCAGTTGCTTTATTGCCCGACGAAAAGCATCACTATGTCTTGTTTATTCCCGAATCCCATCAACGCATTCCGGTGACGGCGACAGTGGCCGCTAACCTAGCTCCCGATGCCTATATGTTTTATCGGCCTTTGCCGATATTACTGAAAAATGTCTGGGAAATTTTCTATTTTGGCATTAAAGGTCATCAGCAAGATCTACTCTGGCTCATCTTACTTGGATTAGTAGGTAGCCTACTGGGAATGGTTACGCCACAAGCAACGGCAATTTTAATTAATAATGCTATTCCTGATAGCGATCGCCTTCTCTTGGGACAACTGGGTTTAGCTTTAATTGCGGCAGCCTTTGGTAAATCTATCTTTGGTTTAGCCCAAGGAATTATAACCATACGGATAGAAAATGTAGCCGATAGTAATTTACAGCCTGCGGTGTGGGAGCGACTCCTCAAACTTAGCCCCAGCTTTTTTCGCAAATATGCCTCCGGTGACTTATTAAATCGTCTGATGGGAATCAGTCAAATTCGCCGAGAATTGAGTGGAGCAACGCAACGCACGTTGTTGAGTGCTGTATTTTCTCTAATTAACCTCGCCTTGATGTTTGTTTATAGTGTTCCCTTAACTTTTATTGCCATCGGTTTATCTATTCTCGTTGCCCTAATCACCTTCGTATCGAGTAAACAGATTATTCAAAAACAACGATTACAAGAAAACATTGATGGTCAAATTACTGGGTTAACAGTAGAACTGATTAATGGGGTGGCTAAACTCCGCGTTGCTGCCGCCGAACAAAGAGCTTTTGCTGCTTGGGCAAAACAATATAGTCAAAGAATCAAATTGCAAGCCAGCATCAAGCGCCTTGATGACAGTGTAACGGTTTTTAATGAAGCCCTTTCCTTAATCAGTTCAGTATGGATATTCTGGTTTGCAATTCTCTTTATTCAAATGGGTGAAGCTCAGGGGGCAGCCGCTACGGCTAAACTGACGGTAGGAGGATTTCTCGCCTTTAATTCGGCCTTTGGCACTTTTTTAGGGGGGACAACAGATTTGAGCAATACCTTAACTGATATTTTGGGGATTGTTCCTTTATGGGAGAGAATTCAGCCAATTTTAACATCTGCCCCTGAGTCAGATCCTACTAAAGCAGATCCGGGTCGTTTAACAGGACAGATAACTTTAAGTCATGTCACCTTTCGCTATCGAGAAGATGGGCCATTGATTCTAGAAGATGTGAGCATTTCCATTGAACCTGGGGAATTTGTGGCGATCGTTGGACCGAGTGGCAGTGGAAAATCTACTATTTTTCGTTTATTGTTAGGCTTTGAAACGGCTCTCAGCGGCACGATTTATTATGATGGACAGGATTTAGCAGGCTTGAACATTCAAGCAGTTCGACGGCAATTGGGCGTTGTTCTCCAGAATGTTCGTATTTCTGCCGGATCGCTATTTGACAATATTACAGCAGGGGCTTTGGTTAGCTTGGAAGAAGCTTGGGAAGCTGCACAAATGGCGGGTTTTTCAGAAGATATCAAACAAATGCCCATGGGAATGCATACTGTAATTAGCGAGGGGGGAACTAACCTTTCCGGTGGGCAAAAACAAAGGCTTTTGATTGCGCGGGCCTTGGTAATGAAACCCAAAATTATTTTGATGGATGAAGCTACCAGCGCTTTAGATAATCAAACCCAATTGATCATTACAGAAAGCTTAGATAGGTTGAAAGCTACTCGCGTCGTCATTGCCCATCGTCTGAGTACCATTCACAATGCTGATAGAATTTATGTAGTTGAAGGTGGGCGCATAGTTCAAATCGGAACATTTGACCAATTGGTTAGCCAAGAAGGATTATTTGCCAGATTGGTAGCCAGACAGTTGGATTGAACGAAAGCACTCTACCTCCTTCATCGAAAATTTGGGTCTGAAACCCCGTCGTTCTACGACGGCTTTACTGTTAAATATGAGCATCGTTTACGAAATATATGCTAAAATGTGAGGTATGGAAAAAGCCTATTCGTTTCGATTTTACCCCACACCCGAACAAG
>NZ_JAPZRB010000029.1:0-21414 GCF_027531105.1 Microcystis sp. LE18-22.4A | reverse complement strand
ACACCCCACACCCCACACCCCACACCCCACACCCCACACCCCACACCCCACACCCCACTATCCTATACTTTTTAAACAGGATTTAGTATGACCCTACCAGCCTAAAAATAGCAAAAAACCCGGTGGGAAAATCTCCCCACCGGGTCAAAAAGGCAAAAGTAAAGAATTATTTCTGATCGGCCTTTTTGCTTGACTTATCGCCCATTTTGTACTTACGCAAGAAGCGATCGACCCGGCCCTCCGTATCGATCATCTTCTGGGTTCCCGTATAAAAAGGATGATTACCCGACCAAACCTCCACATGAATTTCTGGTTTTGTCGAACCCACCGTCATCACCAGTTCACCATTACAGATCACCTTAGCTTCCGGATACCAAGTAGGATGAATTTTTTTCGGCATAATAAACCTCTCTATTAACCTAACGTTTCGAGTATTGAGGCGCTTTGCGCGCTTTGTGAAGACCGTATTTTTTCCGTTCCTTCGCCCGGGGATCCCGAGTCAGATAACCTTCACTCTTGAGGGGAGGACGATTTTCCGGCGCTAATTGACATAAAGCTCTAGCGACACCCAATTTCACCGCGTCCGCTTGGCCAGTCAAACCACCGCCCTCGGCCTTAACGATGATATCATACTCGTTTTCCAGTCCCAAAGTCTCCAGAGGAGCCTTGATCGTCTGGATATAGGTGGGAATGCGGTTAAAATGGGTTTCTCCATCGCGACCGTTAACGGTAATTGCCCCCGTCCCCGGCACGAGACGCACGGCAGCGACCGCCGATTTGCGTCGTCCCGTTCCCCAATAAACTACCTTATTTTTACTGTCCGTGGCTTGCATTGACTTAATTTCCTCCTGCGGGAATCGTATTAATCGCTAAAACTTCCGGTTGTTGTGCCTGATGGGGATGTTCCGCACCGGCATAAACTTTCAGTTTCGTGAACAATTTCCGACCTAAGCTATTTTTCGGGAGCATTCCCTTAACAGCGTGTTCGATAATCCGTTCGGGAATGCGTTTTTGCAGTTTATCGAAGCTTTCTACCTTCATACCACCCGGTCTGCCGGAGTCGCGGCGATAAACTTTCTGTTGGCGTTTTTTGCCCGTCACCGTCACTTTTTCGGCGTTAATAACAATGACAAAATCCCCCGTATCCAGATGGGGGGTGAAAGTGGCTTTATTTTTGCCCCGTAGAATCATAGCGATCTCGGTGGCCAGACGACCTAGACGCTGATCGGCCGCATCAATGACGTACCATTTCTGCTCTAGAGTCTCTAAATTTGGTAGAGGTGTTTTGTTCATGGTGAGTTTGCCTTGGTTTACAAAAATAATTTTTTTTATTGCCGACCTGGGTGTTGGGGTGTTGGGGTGTTAGGGTGTTGGGGTGTTGGGTTTTAGTTGAAATTCCCCCACTTCCCTATTCCCCCATTCCCCTCTGCTCGGAAATAATAAAGAGGCTGAGTCTCGAACCAGACGCTATCGGCAAAGGGAAAATCGGCGTAACCCACCCGCAGTAAACATAGTCCTTTAGCTGGTGCGGCGTATTTGACCAATTCTCGGCGCTGATTGACCCAGATGTCGGTAAAGTTTTCTAGCGATCGCTCACCAGTTCCCACCTCCACCAACATTCCCACCAATAGGCGCACCATCCCGTACAAAAAGCCATTGGCTTGAATTTCCATCTGTACAAACGGCCCTTGACGGTAGCATTCCACCCCTTGTACTTCTACCCAGGAATGGTCACGACTAGAGTTAGCACGGTGAAAGGCGGCCAGATGGTGCTTACCCAATAGAGGCTTTAAGGCCCTGGCCATCAAATCGGCATCGAGGGGACGATGGTAGTAGTGCCAACTAAAGGGGCTAACAAATAGATTGGGGATGGGGTCGGTATAGAGGGTGTAACGATAACGTCGCCAGAGGGCCGAGAAACGGGCGTGCCAGCGATCGGGAACCCGGGCCGAGGCCCGGATGACGATATCGTCATCTAGCCGAGCATTGAGAACCTTAGCCCAATGGCAAGGTGGGATCGGACTCTGCTGCTCGAAATGGGCAACTTGGGCGGCGGCGTGAACACCGCTATCGGTACGTCCGGCCCCGTGCAGAGTGACGTCATGACCGAGAATATCGGCCAGAGCCTTCTCGATTTCTTCCTGCACGCTCCTGTGATCGGGTTGCCGTTGCCAGCCGTGGAAATTAGTTCCCACATACTGGATAACTAGGGCGATCCGCGACTGGTGGCAAGCTGTCATCGTTACATCAGTTCGATAATCGCCATGGGGGCATTATCCCCGCGACGGCGCAGGGTACGCACGACCCTGGTATAACCGCCGTTACGACCGCCATAACGGGCTTGTGCGCCTTCAAAGAGGGCGTGAACCAGTTGTTTATCGTAGATGTAGCCCATAGCCTGGCGACGGGCGCTCAGGGAACCGTCTTTAGCTAGGGTGATAATGTGGTCTACCTCTGCTCGCACCGCTTTCGCTTTCGCTAGGGTGGTGGTGATCTGACCGTGGCGAATTAGCTGGGTGGCCAAGCTGCGCAGCAGTGCCTTTCTTTGGTCAGCCGGTAGACCCAATTGAGGCACTTTACATCGATGTCTCATGGTATTTTCCTGGAATTGGGTTTACTTGCTTTTTTCTTGGGGTAGGGTGATGCCTAACCGTTTTTGTAGGGCTTCAATGACTTCTTCCGCCGATTTCTGCCCAAAGTTTTTGATTTCTAAGAGATCTTCTTGGCTGTAATCGAGGAGGTCGGCTACGGTGTTGATCTGCGCTCGCTTCAGGCAATTGTAGGCGCGCACGGATAATTGTAGTTCCTCGATCGGAATTTGGTTTTCTTGGTTGATCTCTTGGTCGTCAAAGTTACCGGAGGATTCGAGGGCGTTGAGATCCTTGAGCGGGTTAAAGAGATTAACTAGCATATCGGCCGCTTGGGAAAGGGCTTCTTTGGGGTTAATGCTCCCGTTTGTCCAAATTTCTAAGAGCAGACGATCTCTAGCTTGACCGCTTTCGGAACGGATATCTTCGACGCTGTAGTTGACTTTGGTTACGGGCATAAAAATCGAGTCGATTTGCAGAAAGTCTAGCGAAGTGGCTTCTTCTTTACTGCGATCGATCGCCCGATAGCCTTTGCCTTTTTCCACGCGAAATTCCATCTCTAGCTTGGCCCCTTCGGCTAGGGTAGCGACGTACTGATTGCGATCGACTATCTCCACTTCTGAGGGTAAATCGAATTGTGCCGCCACTACCGTCGCCGGTCCAGTTGCCACTAAACGCCCGATCTGGGTTTGATTGGTGTAGCTTTTCAGGATGATTTCTTTCATGTTGAGCATGAGTTCCATCACGTCCTCGCGTACTCCCTGGACGGTGGCAAATTCGTGATTGACTCCCGCGATCCGCAGGGCCGTCACGGCCGCCCCTTCCAGATTGGAAATGAGAATCCGTCTCAGGGCATTACCTACGGTCGTACCCTGGCCTCTTTCCAGAGGCTCTAGTACAAATTTACTGTACTGACTCTGATTCTTGTAAGTTTTTGCTTCTACACACTCGATTTGAAATTGCGCCACCGATTGACCTCCCTTGTTCAGTTATCAGTTATCAGTTATCAGTTTTCAGTTTTCTTAGCGTTCAGCATTTAACGTTCAGCGTTCAGTTTTTTGATCAGATGGTCTTTGACGACCCGATTCTCCTGCTGATGTGCGAAAAGCTAACGGCTGCCGGCCTCAAGATCCCTGTCACCTGAAAAAGCTGTTCACTGTTTACACTCTCCGGCGTTTGGGAGGACGACAACCATTGTGGGGGATGGGGGTCACGTCCCGGATCAGGGTGATTTCTAATCCTGCTCCTTGCAGGGCCCGGATTGCGGTTTCCCGTCCTGCCCCAGGGCCACTAACCATCACTTCTAGTTGACGCATTCCCTGTTCGATCGCTCGGCGGGCAGCGTTATCGGCGGCGGTTTGGGCGGCGAAGGGGGTTCCTTTTTTGGCTCCTTTAAAACCACTCGATCCCGCCGATGCCCAAGAGATCACATCGCCTTTGCTATCGGCGATCGTGACAATGGTATTGTTGAAGGTCGATTGAATGTGAGCGACTCCGGTAGGAATATTTTTCTTCTGTTTTTTGGGTCCGGTTTTTTTGGTTGGTCGCGCCATAGTTTTTCTTGATTGGGGGATATCGCAATGAATAAAAAATTATTTCTTGGAGGGGGCTTTTTTCTTCCCTGCCACTGTCACCCGACGACCGCGACGGGTCCGCGCATTGGTTCGCGTCCGTTGCCCGCGCACGGGTAATCCTAGCCGATGCCGACGACCTCGATAGGTGCCGATATCGGCGAGGCGTTTGATGTTCATCGCCTCCCAGCGTCTCAAATCCCCCTCGATTTGATAATTTGTTTCGATATAAGTCCGTAGCGCCGCCACGTCTTCATCGCTGAGATCCTTGACCCGAGTGTCAGGGTTAACACCCGTCGCAGATAAGACTTCTTGGGAACGCGATAGACCCACTCCGTAGAGGTAGGTCAGGGCGATTTCCACACGCTTATCGCGAGGTAGGTCTACACCAGCTATCCTTGCCACGCTTTTTCTTTCTCCCTATGAACGATTTTTTTTCCAAAAACGACTACAATTAACGGTAACGATTCTCTGCCCCAAGACAGTGACTTTGGTGGGTTAACCTTGTCTCTGCTTGTGTTTGGGGTTAGAACAAATTACCATGACTCGACCGCGCCGACGGATGACGCGGCACTTTTCGCACATTTTTTTGACAGACGCTCTAACTTTCATGCCTAACTATTCTGGCAACACTGCAAGCTTACTATTATATCAGATTTCTTTTACCCGTGTCACCTATTTTTTTAAAATAAATTTGGCCGCTTATTAGGCTTTTTGGCTTCTCTGCCCCTATTTATCGCTATTTTTTTTGATTTTTCAGGCGATAGGTAATTCTGCCTTTGGTTAGGTCGTAGGGGGTCAGTTCCACTTTGACTCGATCGCCGGGGAGGATTTTGATATAATTACGGCGGATTTTGCCAGATATATGGGCCAAGACGTTGAAACCGTTATCTAAATCCACCCTAAACATGGCGTTGGGCAAGGATTCGGTGACGGTTCCTTCCATTTCGATGAGATCTTGTTTAGACAAAGTTAATTCCTCAATTTCACTAGAGACAATTTAATTTAATGATCGGCAGCATCAACCGTGCTTTCAGCACAATTCCCCCAGTATAGCTTATCAGTTATCAGTGATCAGTAATCAGTAATCAGATGTGAGTTTTCAGTCCACAGCAAAAAAGCTCCCCATCTCCCCACTCCCCCCGCAACGCGCACGAAGTGGTCTCCCCACTCCCCACTCCCCACCCCCATCTCCCCACTCCCAGGCAGTATTAACGAGTAATATTTAGATAATCAACAGCTTAACATTGCTGTGTTTTCACTGATTACTGATGACTGATTACTGATGACTGATTACTGTTCACTGTTCCCTGAAAAGCTAGATTACTCGACGACAATTCGCCATTCATGGAGTTCGTATTCCACACAACCATTCTCGATTAAAGGATCGCGAACTATAATTGCTTGAGCCTCCTCAAGAGAATCGGCCTTAAATAATAACATTCCGCCGCCCCTTTCTGCCCAATAACCGGTTTTTGCTGCTCGTCCTTGGCTAATTAAATCACGCACATAGTCCTTATGGGCGCTGACATAGCGATCGAAGGTAGTTTTATCAACAATGCCTTTTTCTATCTTGACAAACCAGGGCATAAATTCTCAGGAGACTAGGACTGATTAACAACCCTATAATTATACCGATTAATCTTGGCCGTCAATGGTGCAATGTAACAGAGCTATACAATTAGCTAGAGTTGTTGAAGATTGCTAGAATCGAGATAATATCTTCATTTCTCTACCTTGCTTGTCTCCATGAATCAACCCCAGGGATCTCTATTTTTTATTGCGCTTTTGCCGCCGCCAGAAGTACAGGAAATTGCCACAAAAATCAAGGTAGAGTTTGCAGAAATTTACAATAGTCGCGCCGCCCTGAAATCGCCTCCCCACGTCACTCTCCAACCCCCTTTCCGGTGGAATTTAGGACAATTACCGGATTTAGAAAGATGTTTAGAGGAATTTGCCCGCTTGCACGCTCCTATTCCCCTAATTCTCCAGAATTTTGCCGCCTTTAAACCGCGAGTCATTTATATTAATGTCCAGAAAACGCCAGAATTATTAACCCTGCAAAAACGGCTTTTACAGCAGCTAGAATCTTCCCTGAATATCATTGATAATGTCTCAAAAAGCCGAGCTTTTTCGCCCCATTTAACCGTTGGCTTCCGAGATTTAACTAAAGATAATTTCTGGAAAGCTTGGTCAAAATATGCTAATCAAGAGCTATTTTTTGAGGTGATGATCGATGAAATTACCCTCCTAATTCATAACGGTAAGCACTGGGAAATTTATCGGCAATTTTCTCTATGAATCTAGACCCTTGCAGGTTTCTATCTACAGAGGAAGGGGTTCTAGTGTTAAAATAGGAGAGAGCAGTTTTTAAAGCTTCATTTCAGGCTTTTTTGCGACATTTTAACCTATAGAGCCATTTTACTGCGACTCCGCCGCCCTGAAACCTATGTTACTCAAAAATCCCCCGAAAATCTCCCCCAATCTGATCAAACAGATAGAAGCGATCCTTGGCAAAGATGGAGTCATCCGTCGCAAAGATGAATTATTAACCTACGAGTGCGATGGTATCACAGGATACAGACAAAGACCCGCTCTTGTGGTATTGCCTCGCAGCACCGCAGAAATTGCGGCGGTGGTGAAACTCTGTCACGATAACGAGATTGCCTGGGTAGCGAGGGGTGCAGGAACGGGCTTATCGGGAGGGGCGTTACCCTTAGAAGAGGGGATTCTCATCGTCACGGCGCGGATGAATCAGATTCTCAGGGTTGATTTAGATAATCAAAGGGTGGTGGTACAGCCCGGGGTGATTAATAATTGGGTGACGCAAGCAGTAAGCGGGGCGGGATTTTATTATGCACCGGATCCCTCTAGTCAAATTATCTGCTCGATCGGCGGTAATGTGGCGGAAAATTCCGGCGGGGTTCACTGTTTAAAATACGGCGTGACTACCAATCACGTTATGGGCTTAAAAATCGTCCTTCCCGACGGTTCAATTATCGATGTGGGGGGTGCGGTACCGGAACAACCGGGCTACGATTTAACCGGTTTATTTGTGGGTTCCGAGGGAACTTTAGGCATCGCCACGGAAATCACCCTAAGAATTCTGAAAACTCCGGAATCTATCTGTGTTTTACTGGCCGATTTTACCAGTATCGAGGCGGCGGGCCAAGCGGTGGCGGATATTATTAAATCGGGAATGATTCCGGCGGGGATGGAGATTATGGATAATCTCAGTATCAACGCCGTGGAAGACGTGGTGGCTACCGGCTGTTATCCCCGGGATGCCGAGTCAGTTTTATTAGTGGAATTGGATGGTTTAGGGGTAGAAGTAACCAGGAATAAGCATCGGGTTGCCGAGATTTGCCGTCAAAATGGGGCGAGAAATATCACTACGGCTAATGATGCGGAAACCCGCTTGAAACTCTGGAAGGGCAGAAAAGCGGCTTTTGCGGCGGCGGGGAAAATTAGCCCTAATTACTTTGTGCAAGATGGGGTGATTCCCCGCACTCAATTGGTGTATGTTCTTCAGGAAATTAAGGCTTTAAGTGAAAAATACGGTTATAAAATCGCCAATGTTTTCCACGCCGGGGATGGCAATTTACACCCGTTGATTCTCTACAATAACAAGGTAGAGGGGGCCTGGGAAGAAGTGGAAGAGTTAGGCGGTGAAATTCTCAAACTTTGTGTGCGGGTTGGCGGCAGTTTATCGGGGGAACACGGTATCGGCATCGATAAAAATTGTTATATGCCCGCCATGTTCAACGAGATTGACTTAGAAACTATGGGCTATGTGCGGGACTGTTTTAATCCCAAAGGTTTAGCTAACCCGGGGAAATTATTCCCCACCCCGCGCAGCTGTGGGGAAGCCGCTAATGCCAAAATGCAAGGGTTTGCGGGGGTGGATGTGTTTTAGGTTATCGGCAAGTATTGACTGATGACTGATTACAGTCCACCTTGGGGTCCTAGGGGCAGATTGATATTAGAGGCGAAAACTGGGAGTTGTCTTTCCAGAAAGCGTTGAGTGACTAATTCTCGGAAAATCTCTAGATCTTTTTGCCATTGTCCCAGATATTGTTTGAGCAGATTTAATCGATCGCTGCCCTCGGCCAGATTATAGTTAAAGTTACCGGCAAATAATAGCGCCGCTAAGGTTTGGCCATCGGGTAATTGCAATTTTGCCTCGTTAATCGCCAGGGATAGCTGAGAGGTTTCTAGCTGATAAAGTAGATTGATGCTGGCTTGTAGGGGGGCTATACCGAAATTGTGCCAAGGACCGGGGGCGAGAAGAGTTTCGGTGATGTATTTTTTAGCGGCATCGGGGCTACTAGGGAGAGGAACAATACTTTTCGGCGCGATACCCAGGGCTTGATATTCGGCTAAAGGGAGTTTATCTAGATATAAACCAACAATTTCTGGCAGTTTCAGGTTCAGGCTATCGGGAGAGTTAATTATCTCCACAAAGGTAATTTTCCGGGGTTGGGCGACGATGCTGATGCCATTTTGAAAATTAACTTGAGCGTAATTAGGATTGAGTACCGGCTGGCCATTTAATTCCCAGTCGGGGGGAACTATTCCCGAATATTTGAGGAAATCAACCGTTAGCATGGCGGGATTGAGGCTTTTGGCTGTAATTGCGATGGAAAGTTCTTGTATTTCCCGCAAACTAGCCAGAGCTTGATTGGAGTTATTGTCATTGGTGGTAATCATCGGTTTTCTCCGTGGATATTTAAGTTTTGTCTCTAAGTAGGTGGGGGTTAAAAATTGTTCAGATCCGCCCCTTATTAAGGCGGGATCAAAGACAAAATCTATCTTCAATTTAATTGAAACCACTTACTTAGGGTTACAGTTAAATTATTCCGGGTCTCGGTGGCTTAGTCACTAATCAACTTAGACAAAGGACAAGAGAGCCATTCCAGATAACTATTACTCAATTCTTTCACAGCCAATTCATAGAACCTCTGACCGTGTTCGGGAGTGGCTAAAGCAGGATTGGAACCCATACGACCATCGGGGTAGTTTTGGCGAAAATTAGCCGCACCGTAAATACCATGACCAGAAGCCACTTTTTCGGATAAAAAGGCGTTTTTAAGGCTTTCAGGGTAAAGATACTGAGTTAACGCCACTTCGCTCGGTGTAGCGTGAGAACCCTCTTGATCTCCATACAATTCTTTGGCTAAAAGATAAACTTCTCGCACCATAAACCAATTGGCCACTTGACATTTAACCTCGTTTGTGTTAGGCAAATTGAGGGCATCCAAATGATAATAGGTTTCCGCAAAAGCGGCTTTTAGGGTGGCAATATTGCCCCCGTGACCATTGATAAAGAAAAATTGACGGAAACCGGCTCTAGCTAAACAAGTCACATAGTCGAGGATGACTTGAATCAAAGTGCTAGGACGAAGACTAATTGTACCTGGAAAAGCCGTATGATGTAGGGCCATGCCGACATTTAAGGTGGGTGCTACCATTGCTCGTACCTGTTTCCCCACTCCTTTAGCGATCGCCTCCGCACATAGAGCATCTGTACCAATCAGTCCCGTCGGCCCGTGTTGTTCCGTGGAACCAATGGGAATAATAATTCCCTGAGATTGTTCTAGATAGGATTCCACCTCTAACCATGTAGATAACTGTAATAACATTCGGCTCTAGCCTTCCAAAACGAATGCGGGTTGACAAATTGAGATAAAATTAGGACGAATAATCAAGTATTTTTATGTTAACCCTTGACAACCCCCCCTTGTCGGCGAGTACGGATTTCGTTCCCAATCATCGGATTTTAATCGTTGAAGATGAAGAAGTGATTCGGGATATGATTATTTTGGCTTTGGAAGAAGAAGGTTACGAGGCTCTCGGTGTTAGTGATGGTCGCGTTGCCCTAGAATTACTGCAAAGTCAAGAATCTAATCACGGTGAATCTCGTTTTGATTTGGTCGTTTTGGATTTAATGTTACCCCAAATCAACGGTCTTGATATCTGTCGTCTGTTGCGCTATCACGGCAATATTATCCCGATTTTAATTTTAAGTGCTAAGGCCAGCGAAACCGATCGAGTTTTGGGTTTAGAAGTGGGTGCCGATGATTATCTGACTAAACCCTTTAGTATGCGAGAATTAGTCGCTCGTTGTCGCGCTCTCATTCGTCGTCAAGGATTTACTTCCCTAGCTGCCGCTCCCGTGCGAAAATTCCGCGATGTTCTTCTCTATCCCCAGGAATGTCGGGTGACGGTGCGAGATGAAGAAATCAACCTTTCTCCTAAAGAATTCCGTATCCTAGACCTATTTATGAGTTATCCGCGCCGAGTTTGGTCAAGAGAGCAATTAATTGAACAAATTTGGGGGCCAGATTTTTTAGGAGACACCAAAACCGTCGATGTTCACATTCGCTGGTTACGGGAAAAACTAGAAATCGATCCCAGTCAACCGGAATACCTGATTACTGTACGCGGTTTCGGTTATCGTTTTGGCTAGGTGAGCGATTATATTTTCCAGATTAGCGATCGCCGCTCGCGCAGACAATGACTATTTTCGCTTTTATTTTGGGAGTAGTTTTAGGTTTGAGTATTTGTTACTGGCAAGTCTCACGCTTAAATAGAGAGTTAAAGCGAACCCTGAGCGCTCTCTCGGATTCGGCGGATTTGTCGGCTTCTTTTCCCGTTACCTCCCTGGTGCGTCGAGAATTACAGTTTCTCTCCCAAAGTCTGCAAGAGCGAGAAAAGAGCTTAGAAATTCAGAAATCCTTGCTAGAACGAGCGCCGATCGCCTATCTTCATGTCGATGCCGATAATCAACTGCTCTGGTGTAATCAACAGGCAATTACCCTCTTAAAACTCGATCGCTGGCAGCCAGATCAAGTGCGTCTGCTGCTGGAATTGGTGCGCTCCTACGAATTAGATCAATTAATTCAAGAAACTCGTCAAAAACAGAGTCCACAGGTGCAAACTTGGACTTTTTACCCGACTAATTATCCTGTCACCCCCATTAGCGATCGCAAAGTCATTGCTCCTAAATCGATTGCCTTGAAGGGTTACGGTTATCCGCTGCCGGAAGGTGAAATCGCTGTATTTATCGAAAATAGACAGCCTTTAGTGGAATTATCGCAAAATCGCGAGCGAGCTTTCTCTGACTTAACTCACGAGTTACGCACTCCCTTAACCTCCATTTCTCTCCTTACCGAAGCTTTACAAAAACGCCTCCAAGCTCCCGAAAGACGCTGGTTAGAACAAATGGCGAAAGAAGTGGAGCGTTTGAGCCAATTAGTCTGCGATTGGCTAGAAATCAGTGAATTACAAGCGGATGCGGGGCGCTCTTTACAATACCAGATGATTAATCTAGAGGACCTCATCAGCGCCGCTTGGCAGACTGTCACCCCAATAGCCGCCCAAAAACAGATTAGCTTAGATTATTCCTCTCCGGTGGATTGGACGCTGGAAGTGGATCACTCTCGTCTGCTGCAAGTTTTCCTGAATCTCTTTGATAATGCCATTAAGTATAGTCCCGATCAGGGGAAAATTCGCCTAGAAATTCGGGAAATATCCGATACTATCGGGGAAAAATGGCTGAAAATTGACGTTATCGACAACGGGAAGGGATTTAACGAAGCGGATCTACCCTACGTTTTTGATCGCCTCTTTCGTGGTGATCCTTCCCGCACCCGTCAAAAACAAAGCACAAAGGATTATAGTACCGGTTTAGGTTTATCGATTGCCAAAGAGATTATTCAAGCCCATGGCGGTTCGATCGTCGCTCAAAATGATCCTAACACCGGTGGCGCTCGCCTACAAGTCACTCTCCCCCGTCAAAAAAAGGCAGTGGGGTGATGGGTGTGGGGTGTGGGGAGAAAAAAATCTGTCAAGTTCTCTGGACAACTGTACAAAATCGAAAATTTTCTTGTTATCACTGTAGAGAAAGAGTAGTTTTATGTTAAGCGAATCTGACCGTGAGCCTATCCAAAGAAACCAATCATCCCGATCGCACCTATTTCGCTCGTTCTCTCCAGCGATTGGAACAGGATGTGCTGAGAATGGGCACCTTGGTCGAAGAATCCTTTCGTCTTAGCCATCAATCCCTTTTTGCTAGGGATTTGGAAATGGCGAAAAAAATCGCCCCCCTTGACAAGGAAATCGATCGCTACTACCGTCAAATCGAGTTAGATTGTGCCACTCTCATGACTCTACAGGCTCCCGTAGCCCAAGATTTGCGGCTTTTAAGTGCTTTTATGCAATTAGTGCGCGATTTGGAACGTATCGGCGATTATGCCAAGGATTTGGCTGAAATAGCTCTCAAATTATTCGCCTATACTCCCCACGATTGTATGGGTGAGATCGAGGCTATGTCCCACCATGCCCAGTATATGTTAGCCACGAGCCTTGTTGCTCTGGCCGACCTCGATCAAGAAGCAGGTCCAAAGGTGAAAGAACTAGATAATACGGTCGATCGAGCCTATGATTATCTCTATCACACTCTCGCCCATCAAAGAGATATCAAGGGTGTGGTGGAACCAATCCTGCTGATGGCTTTACTCATCCGTCATCTGGAACGCATGGCCGATCACGCCACCAATATCGCCCAAAGGGTATCTTACATCGTTACCGGACAGAGAGGCTGAGGGTGTGGAGGCTCCTGAGATGATTTTCCTCGAACTCTGGCCCCCGCTTTTAGCGTTTACGACTCAGGGGGTTGAAAATTTCACTTAACCCCTCCCCCAAGAGGGATAAACCCACCACCATCGTGGTCATTGCTAATCCGGGGAATAAAGTGGTCCACCAGATACCTGTAGATAAATCCGCCAAAGCTTCCTTGAGATCATGACCCCATTCAGGCACTTCTTCCGGTAATCCTAAGCCTAAAAAGCCTAAACCGCCTAAAACCAGGATCGCATCCGCCGCATTGAGGGTAAAAAGAACCGGGACACTTTGGACGACATTAAAGAAAAGATATTTTGATAATATACGGCTAGGACTGGCACCGATCGCTCGCGCCGCTTCGATAAATAACTCATTTTTAACGCTGGCGGTTTGATTTCTGACCACGCGAAAATATTGGGGAATATAGGCAATGCTAACAGCGATCGCTACATTGACGATACCACGACCCAAAACGAAGGCCAGAGCCACCGATAATAATAACCCCGGCAAGGTGTAGAGGGTATCCATGAGAAAGAGGAGAACGCGATCGATCTTACCCCCCAAATAACCGCTAATTAACCCTAAAGGAACCCCGATGACTAAAGATAATCCTGTGGCCAAAAATACCACGGACAAGGCCGCCCGGGACCCGAATAGGGTGCGGGAAAAGACATCATAACCGCGCACATTCGTCCCGAACCAATGGGCAGAACTGGGGGCTTGTAGGGGATAATTGCTTAAAATGTCGGTTGGATCCTGAATCAGGCCGATCGCTTGCAGAAGGGGCGAAAACAGGGCAATCAGGATAAAAATAATTGTCAATACCAACCCAACCCCTAGGAGCTTAGTAGTTAGGTTGGGTTTCAGAAAAGGATCGATCGGCAATTTAACAGGAGTCATCGACAAAATTTAGCCATTGCATAGAACGCTAATTGTACAAGAGCAGTGTTTTTTCAAACAGCCGGGGCCGAAACGACCATAAACCAGAGTAAGACTGCTAAAGCTAAAACAGTTAGTTTAATCAGGATATAAAGCAGTCCGTTGGGATAAAGGAGATCGTGAAACATATTACCTCCTTGGGAGAGTAGCGATTGTCCCTCTCTATCTTTGATCTTAAGTCTTTCTTTGTTCAGCTGACGCACAACTTAACAAAACGTGCGATTATAGGGAAAAAGATTTTTTCACTAGCTATGGCACTACTGACCACGGGAAAACCATTTATTCGCGATCTGGAACAATACGGTGCTTTAGGGGTTTACGCACCCTTAGAAGGGGGTTACGAGGGACGCTATCAAAGACGTTTACGGGCCACCGGTTACAATGTCCTGCATATCACCGCTAGAGGTCTAGGCGATTTAAGTGCCTATCTTACCGGCATTCATGGAGTCCGTCCCCCCCATTTAGGTAAAAAAAATATTGGTCGGGAAGCAGCCGTCGGACCGGTTTATTTTATTCCTCCCATTGCTACCTATCAATTGGAAAATTTACCCCCCAAATCTAAAGGTTTAGTGATTTGGATTATTGAAAGTTTTGTTTTGTCCTCGGAAGAAAAACAATACTTAATTAATCTTAGTCAACAGGAACCCCGGTTAAAATTTGTCCTCGAATTGGGTGGGGAAAGATATTTCCGTTGGCAACCTTTGAGCAAATCTTTAGTCGCTGCCTAAATTACCGAAATAACACGGTTATTGAAATATCTCCCCCTCAACCCCTCTCCCCGGAGAGGGAAACTTCAATTCTTGAGAGTTTGTTGTTCCTTTCTCACCTTTTGGTAGCTATTTATTTAATTTTCTTAATTTTGCGAGTTGGCCTAGGGGAATTTGCCATAATATGGGATATCGTTGCCGCAAAAAACCTAGGAGTTAAATCGTGACAGTGAGAGTTCGTATTGCCCCCAGTCCCACGGGAAATTTACACATTGGAACAGCGCGCACAGCCGTGTTTAACTGGCTTTTTGCCCATCATCACCGAGGGAAATTTATCTTGCGCGTGGAAGATACAGATTTAGAACGTTCTCGACCAGAATATACCGAAAATATTCAAGCGGGCCTACAATGGTTAGGACTGAATTGGGATGAAGGTCCTTTTTTTCAAACTCAACGCCTTAATTATTATCGTCAAGCCATTCAAACCCTGCTCGATCGAGGTTTAGCCTATCGTTGTTATTGTACCCCAGAAGAATTGGAAAAAATGCGGGAAGAACAAAAAGCCCGCAATCTTGCCCCCCGTTACGATAATCGTCACCGTTATCTCACCCCCGAACAACAAGCGCAATTCGAGCAAGGGGGGAGAAAAGCAGTAATTCGTTTTATTATTGACGATGATCGAGAAATTATTTGGCAGGATTTAATCCGGGAAAAAGTTATCTGGAAAGGTAGTGATTTAGGTGGCGATATGGTGATCGCTCGTACCTCGGAAAATGGGGAAGAAAACTTCGGTCAGCCTCTCTATAATTTAGCGGTAGTTGTTGATGATATCGATATGGAAATTACCCATGTTATTCGTGGGGAAGATCACATCGCTAATACGGCTAAACAAATTCTTTTATACGAAGCTTTGGGGGCAAAAGTGCCGGAGTTTGCCCACAGTCCTTTGATCTTAAATCAGGAGGGTCGCAAGTTATCTAAACGGGATGGAGTCACTTCGATCGATGATTTCCGAAAACTGGGTTTTCTGCCGCAAGCTTTGGTTAATTACATGACTCTCCTCGGTTGGACTCCTCCCGATTCCACCGAAGAAATTTTTACCCTTGAAGCGGCCGCTGAAGTGTTTAGTTTAGAACGGGTAAATAAAGCGGGGGCAAAATTTGACTGGACTAAATTGGATTGGATTAATAGTCAATATCTTCATCGTTTAACCGGTGAGGAATTAGTGCCTTTACTTCTCCCCTACTGGCAAGAAGCGGGGTATAATTTTGCTGCTGAAACCGATCGAGCTTGGTTGATCGGTTTGGCTACTCTCATCGGTCCGAGTTTAACTCGTTTAAGCGATGCTGTCGCTGAAAGTCGTTTACTTTTAACCCCTCTGGCTAATTATAATCAGGAGGCTTTAAGTCAATTACAATTAGAGGGAGTTAAGGATATTATCAAGGATATTCTCGCCGCTATTACTCCCGATTTGACCGGAGAAGCTGCTAAGGGAATTGTTGAGACAACAACTAAAGCCCATCGGGTTAAAAAAGGTCTGGTGATGAAGTCTCTACGCGCCGCTTTGATGGGGGAGTTACACGGTCCGGATTTAATGCAGTCTTGGCTACTTCTCAATCAAAAAGGTTGGGATCTATCCCGTCTTCAGCAAGCAGTAAATAGTTAAATTGATTGGCTATCAGTTATCAGAAAATTTCCTGTATATTAGGGTTGACAAATGCCCTAAGATTGCTATATACTTTCTAGTATAATGGGAATCCGTGTCGCCCTGCATACCCTGCTAGGGGGACTGAGGGGACGGGGGTGGATTTTTCCCCTAGCTGTCAGGGACGATCTAGAAACTTTCTTAATTTTCAGGCATTATCCGCAACTTTTCCCTAAATATAGATTTGTTGATCTCCTGACAAAAACCTATGGGTGAAAAAAAACGAATTGGAATTCTTACCAGTGGTGGCGACTGTGCGGGTTTAAATGCCGCCATTCGTGCCGTTGTCCACCATGCCAGTGGCAATTATGGCTGGGAAGTGGTGGGTATTCGAGAAGCAACTAACGGATTAATTAACCGTCCCCCAAAAACCACTATCTTTGATATTGAAGGAGTCGATCGCCTGTTGGTGATGGGAGGAACAATTCTCGGTACTACCAATAAGGGGGATCCCTTCGCTTTCCCGATGCCCGATGGAACCCTGATCGATCGCTCTCAGGACATCATTGACGGCTATCATAGTCTGGGACTGGATGCCCTGATCGGCATCGGTGGCGATGGTAGTCTGGCGATTTTGCGCCGTATTGCCCAACAGGGAGGCATTAATCTGATTGGTATCCCCAAAACCATCGATAATGATGTGGGAGCTACAGAAGTCTCCATCGGCTTCGATACAGCTACTAATATCGCCACAGAAGCCCTCGATCGCCTCCATTTTACCGCCGCTAGTCATAACCGGGTGATGATTCTAGAAGTTATGGGTAGAGATGCCGGCCATATCGCCCTGGCTGCCGGTATTGCGGGGGGGGCCCATATCATTCTCATTCCCGAAATTCCCTACCGATTAGAGAAGGTCTGCGAGAAGATCCGGCAACGGCAGCGTCTGGATAAACAGTTTTCTCTGATTATTGTCTCCGAGGCTGTGCGTACCGAAACTGGCAATCGCCTAGTGCAAAAGGAAGCCCTAGGGGAAGATCGTCTCGGGGGTATCGGTCGCTATTTAGCCGAAGAAGTTGCCAGGGAAACCGGGGCCGAAACGAGAGTGACTTTCCTGGGCCATATTCAACGGGGGGGTATTCCTTCTCCGATGGATCGCTTACTGGGGGCGGCTTTTGGCGTGGCGGCCGTGGATTTGATCGCCCGAGGAGAATTCGATCGCATGGTGGCCTGGCAAAATCGGCAAGTGGTCAGTGTTCCCATTGAGGAGGCGATTAAAACCTATCGCATCGTCGATCTCGAAGAAACTTTAGTCAAAACCGCCAGGGGTTTGGGTATTTGTCTAGGGGATTGAGATTAAATCTAGGGGAATCGGTGCGAGAATTAACCCTTAAGTATCGCCCTTTCCCCACCGATTAAAATTACCCCTCAAATAAAGAGGCTCTTCTAGGTTCTGTATGATCAGTTTAACTTACATTATGATCGATCGATCTTTGTGTCCTTTGTGTCTTTGTGGTTCGTTCCACCCCCTCGCTCTTGAGAAATGTATCTTAGAATACATTTTACCCACCAAACCTAGGAGAGCCATAAAGATAAACTCTGATAATTATTTTTCGGCAATTTCGCCAGTAAACCTAAATGATTAATAGTTCGGTTAATGTAGCAGAAAGATTGTTAGAAATCAACGATCTCGATCAAGAATTATTTAATTATTTTCAAGACAAATTACTTGATTCTGAGCAATTATCTCGTACCTTAGTGAGTTTTCAAGGTAATAAGAACCAACCAGTTTATCGCTGGTATAAATATAAAGAGGGTTTTTCCGTTGATCTGATAGTTTATCTTCTAGAAAAATATGGTATCAAACGAGGAAAAATACTAGACCCTTTCGCTGGCAGCGGAACAACTTTGTTTGCGGCGGCAGCCAGGGGTTTATCAGCAGATGGAATAGAACTATTGCCGATTGGACAGGAATTAATTATTACTAGACAAATTTTAGAAAATGGCTTAAATAGTGATGATATACATCGTCTAGAGTATTGGTCTAACCATAGCCTTTGGCAACAGGTAGATGACAAAGTTAAGTTATTAGAATTACCAATTACTCAAGGAGCATATCCCCAAGAAAATCAGGCTTGTATAGAAAGTTACTTAGGTTTGATTGCCCAAGAGAATGAGCGAGTGCAAGCGATCTTAAAACTTGCCTTACTTTCTATTCTCGAATCAATTAGCTATACTAGAAAAGATGGTCAATACCTCCGTTGGGATTATCGTTCTGGTAAACAACAGGGCAAAAATATATTTGACAAAGGAAAAATTTTAGACTTTAAAATTGCCCTACATAGCAAGTTACGAGAAATTCTCGCAGATTTAGAGCCTAGTCAGCAACAATTGGAACTTTTTTCTAGAGATTATCCTCGGGGAAAAATTCAACTATATCAAGGTTCTTGTCTTGAGATTTTGCCAGAGATTTCCTCAGAAAAATACGATTCTATTATTACTTCTCCTCCTTATTGTAATCGCTATGATTATACTCGTATCTACGCTTTGGAATTGGCTCTGTTGGGAATAGATCAACTACAATTAAAACAATTACGTCAACAAATGCTTAGTTGCACTGTTGAAAATAAACCCAAAGAGTTACTAAAAATCAATGAACATTGGTCGCCAGCCATTGCCATAACTGATCGTCAAAAATTATTAGAAAGTATCCTAGGTTATTTAGAGGAATTAAAATCAAGCAAGGCCTTAAATAACCATGGTATTCCTCGGATGATTAGGGGGTATTTTCTGGAAATGTCTTGTCTAATTTATGAATGCTTTCGGGTTATGAAATCCTCTGGTATTTTCTGTGTGATTAATGATAACGTTCGCTATGCGGGAGCTAGTATTTCTGTAGATTTAATTTTGTCAAAAATTGCTGAAGAAATTGGATTTAAAGTAGAAAATATTTTAGTAGTTCCTCAGGGAAAAGGTAATAGTAGTCAGCAAATGGGATGTCATGGTAGAGAATCTTTAAGAAAATGTATTTATGTGTGGAGAAAGCCTTAATGGAAAAACCCTATCTCTTGCATTTAAACCAAAGTTGTGATTTGGAGACTACCTATGAAGCTATCCGTTCAGGATTTATTGCTCTAGCCTTAGAAAAAAATCAGAGAGCTACTCCTTTAATTGCAGAAGCAAGAACCTTAAAAATTATTGCACAAACCGTAAACAATCCTAGAGATTTACTAAACATCCCAGATATTCAAGCGGCTTTATTAACTGCATCGGGAATTTCTGATAAAGCTAAAAATTATTTACATCCCCAAGACAAGGTAGAAGCAATTCAAGAATTAATTGTCAATTTTCTGGAACCTGCGGGGACTAATTTTGTCGAGGAGTTAGTCTATAGATTTCTATTGATTCGGGGTGACACTTTAGGAGGAATCATGAGAAACGCGGGTGGCTCCTTAGCTCAAAGTAAATTTACTCGTTCTCTATTAGCAACTTTAAGAGTAGCAGGGATTGCTTATGATTGGCTCAATTCTAGTAATAATCAATGGAGAGAAGCTGAAGAAATGACACCTAATCTAGAAATCTTGGTTAGAGGTGTTAGCTGGTTAAATAACAGCCAACCAAGAACAATAATTTATAATGTCAATGTTCCCATTGTTAATAACAACAATATTGATTTGTGCCTTTTAAAATGTGATTCGACGCAATTAGCTAATCAAAAAATCAAAAAACAAACCTTACAATCTCCTGATTTATACATTGCTTTGGGAGAATTGAAAGGTGGGATTGATCCCGCTCGAGCAGATGAACATTGGAAAACTGCTCGTACTGCTTTGCAGAGAATTGATGATGCTTTTAGAAAAATCTCTAAGCATCCTTATACTTTTTTTATCGGCGCTGCTATTGAAACAAAAATGGCTAGGGAAATTTATCAGCAATTAGAGACGAAAAAACTCACCAATGCCGCTAACTTAACCAATGATAATCAACTGGTTTCAATTATGCGTTGGCTATGCCATCTTTAAGCTTAATTAATATTTAGAAAATTACCAATCAAATAAAGAAGTTATATCATTTTTCAAAAGTAATGACAGACTTAGTTGATCATTTCAAAGCGCAATCCCTCTCGGAGAAAGGAATTGCACTTTCAGATGTTAGTCACGACTATTGAAAATTGGTATTATTTCACCATTAAGGTAACTGCTGTAATTAACTCCCTTTATGGCATAGAATTACAATATAGTCATTTCAATTAAGATTGAGAATATCAATGCCAGAGTCCATAAGGGTTTAACTGGTCTAGAGTGTATCAGACTTATCTGAAATGATTATAAGATAAACGCCGTCAAACATACACACTTCTCCCGCCCCGTTGTATCAAAAGCTACAATTTAATAAATATTTACATTACTCGACTGGCGATTCACGCAGTTGGCTAATCTCCATTCCTACAAATTACAATTGAGTTAAGATATTCATTTAATTTAAACAGGTGAGCGATGAAATCAAAAGTCAGTATTGAAATAGAAAAGAGAGAAGGAAGATATTCTGCTTACAGTCCTGAAATTAAAGGATATATAGCAGAAGGAAATTCTTTAGATTCAGTCATTGATGCGATCAAACAAGCCATCCAATCCCATTGGCATCAACAAGAAGAAGAATCCAGCAAGACAACGGCCCAATCGCTTCTCGAACTTTTTGAAAATATTACAGCCGGCATGACCGAAACAGAAATCAACAATTTGCCGAGGGACGGCGCACAAGAACATGACCACTATATCTATGGTATTCCTAAAAGCGATTCATGAGAACTATCTTTGCTGATACATTTTATTGGACAGCATCCATCAATCCTAGAGATAATTGGCACGGTCAAGTAATTGCTATTACTCGCACATTAGAACAATTTTGTCTTGTGACAACTGAAGAAGTTTTAGCAGAGACTTTGACTTTTTTTTCAGCTTACGGGAGTCAGATGAGACAGCGTGCTTGTCAACTTGTTCAAGGAATAATAAAAAACCCCAATATTCAGGTAATCCACCAAACTCATGAATCATTTTTAGCGGGTCTAACTCTTTACCAAAATCGTCCTGACAAAGAATATAGTCTCATTGATTGTATCTCTATGCAGACGATGCGAGAACTGGAAATTATCGAGATATTGACCCATGATAAACATTTTACTCAGGAAGGTTTTGTCATTTTGCTATAGTGCAATCGCCCTCGATTCTTAAGGTATTTAGGGTTGGCGGCAAAAAGTTTGTTGGTGGGGTTAGGAGTCGGTCGTCAGTAGCCGGTCGTCAGTAGCCGGTCGTTTCAGGCTTTGTTGCCCTCTCTTTTTGTAC
>NZ_JAPZRB010000299.1:0-7459 GCF_027531105.1 Microcystis sp. LE18-22.4A | reverse complement strand
TTCAGCGTGATCAGAAAATACTCTCAAAGCAATAGACCTCTTGCAAAAATCAAAAATCTTCCTTTAGGTGAGGAGTCAGGAGCCAGTAGTCAGTAGTCAGGAGAATTAAGAATGAGCATTAATCAATTAAATGCTCTATTTAGATATTTTATACAATTTTATGCCTATTTTTCTCATTTTTGAACTATCAAAAATTAATTATAGCAGTTTTCATCAGAATGAGGCATGGGCAAGGGGCTTAAGCCCCTTGTCGGCAAAACTTGTCGATACCTCAGTAACGTGAAAAGTGCTATATGCAAGAACTCTAATCAAGCTAATTAGAGCAATTGCTGATAGGATTTTAAGGGAATACCTGTACGGTTTCTCACTTCGATGGCCGAACGATAGACACCGTTTTTTTCTCTTTCGGCGACAATTTTATCGGCCAGGGAAAAGTCAAGACCGAGATTGACTAATTCCTCAACAGAGTGGTAATTTAAACAACGCCAAGAAACGTCAACTTCTTGGCGAATATCGTAGGCAAAGATAATCAAAGGTTCCAATTTTTTGAGATAATTTTCCGGTAAACCAGCCAGGAAGTGTAATTCTTCTAAATGGGTAAAAATATGTCCTTCATTACGGACAGAAACGATATCATTGGCATAGACAATCGGCAACCCTAATTTATAAACCAGATCGTTGGTGGAACAGCTGTTAATATCAATTTTTTCGAGAGGAGAGGATGACTGTCTGGAATCGGTTCTATTTGCCGAAGCTATTGGATGGGAATTAAGCTGTTGACGGATGTATAAACCCAGACCGATTTGGGCAAACCAAATGACGAGAAAAGACTCTTGTGTAAGGAAAATAAGGGAGATAATTGTCAGGGCAATGCCGACAGATAACCAACTTTGGTTATTGTTTTTTTTGCCAGCATTAGCAATGGCAAGTCCCCCGAAAACTGGGACTAAAGACAGCCAGATCCACTCGGAAGATTCGGGAGGGCGAGGAGAGAGATTAGACATATTTTTTAAAGAGAATCTAAATATTTTCTGCGTTTTTCTTCGTATTCTTCAGCAGTAATAATTCCCTGATCGTAAAGTTTTTTAAGCTGGAGTAAAGTAGCGGTTTTTTGCTGGCCTGATTCCGGCAGTCCTCGCTCTGTATTGCTGGGGAGATAGTTAGGATTGTATTTAGCATCAAAAGCTTGATCTGACATGATGATTAAACCAATAAATTCAAAAAAAGCAATGATGCCAGGGATAAAAGTCCAGAAGAAAAGTAGATAGAGAACACCTGCCAAATTCTCCCCTAGATAAAACTTATGGATGCCAAGATAACCAAGAAAAAAGGCTAGTAAAGCCGCTATAGTTCTATTTCTCATAATTTTTGAGATTTCCCTAATTTAGCCAAAAGAAAGTATAAAACCACGATGCCTGTCTGTAATTCCAAGAGAGTAATATAACCCTTAACTAGATAATTTAATTCTAGGGAGGAATTAAAGGCAAAAACTAGCACACCCAAGACTAAAAAAGGCAGTAAACGCCAGCCAGACTTGGGTATTTTTACTCCCGTACTGTTAACCTGATTCATGGGCTAATTCTCTAGGTTGGTCTTTTTCGGTGATAGTCGCAAAATCGGGCTTTGTCAAGGGGTGGTTTGATTAACTTTTAGCATCTCAATGAGAATATTATGGGCATCCTTGGCTGATTCTAGGGTGCGCTCAAAAGGGATTCTAATTGTTTGACTCTCCCCTAATTTTTCTACGGCTAAATCCATGCCTTGGGGATCGATGGAGAGCATTTGAGCAGTTTCTGCATCGGTAATATTACCGTAAACTTGAGCGTAGAAAAGCACGGCATCACCGTGATCTTTGTTCATGTGTTTACAGATGCGATCGCTAATGGCGGGAGTGATAGTTTCAGACATAATATTCCCGAAAAAAATCGATAATAAGGTGGGGACGGATAAAAGCCAGTTCTAAATCGAGGCCAATGGGGGGGATATTAGTTAGGGTAGCTTAATTAATCGCTAATTGCCAGATAATTTGGGCGTGGGCATGGCAGACATCAATAATAAGTTTAATATTATTTTCTTGACAAAAATCCTTAATTGTGCATCGATCTAATTGTCCCACTGAAGGTCAATCGGGGTAGAGAGTAAAGTCCGGGGCTGCCCGCGCATTTAATACTAAATCCGTTGAGTATAGGCTACATATCAGGATAGGCAAGAGGCAAGAGGCAAAAGGAGGAATAGATAATCAGTCTTTAATAACTGGATTTAGTATAAATTGCCTGTTGAGATGAGACAAGAGCCAACAGTAAACGGATTGGGAGAGATTCAGCTAATCGGATAGGCGATTAAAATACCTCTTAGCTTAAAACCCCACACCCTGCCACCACCGAAAAGCTTTTTCAGCAAACCCTATATATTTTATCGTTCACAACCGACAACAGAAGCGGTGTAGGTATTACCGATGTGCTGAATACCATTGACAAAAAGATTGACTAGAAAAGGTTGATCATTTGCCCGTACTGTGGCAGTAATTGTTAAGGGTTTATCGGGTTCGATTCGTACTCCATTAGTATTAAAAAATTCCTCGTTAGTTTGATCGCTATACTTGAGAAACAGCCGGATATCAAAGGAGGCAGCCCGGGGAACAGAAACCGTAACGATAAACCTCTGAAAACTTCTACCCCCCGGAACTGCCCAATCGGTATTCCAATTATTACGAGTTATGGTGACACCGAAAGGACCTGGAATAGTGGGTTGCGAGACGGTTTTGGTAATGTCACTACCTTCACCCCCTAATAAAGACAGTGGCCGACAATTTTGCGCCGCTGCCGGTAGATGTGAGCTTAATAATACCGCCGATAGACTCAATAACCCAGTGATAGAGGTTAATTTCATCATTGATTTTGTCTCCAATTAATAGAACCTATCCAAAAATTATAGATGATCATGACGGTAAAAAAAGGCGATTTAACTTAATTGAGGTAAATTACCAGAAAAATGCCGATCATCAACCTTAATTTTCAAAAACGGGTTTAAAATTGATTCATAATTTCCATATAAATATGTTCTAACTGTATCGTCTGACGGGCGAGAGAATCAATATTAATGCCATCGAATGCCTGAATAATCTCGCTTAATTCTAGATGTTCATGTAACCAAAAAACTAAATCTTTTCCGTAAAATTTGGGAGTAAATCCTAATTGTTTACCTCGATTTATTGCCGCTTCTTGATCCTGGGTATCCATGATAATAATTTCTTTCGCAGGAATATACTGACGCAGCTGATTTAAATTACCTTCGGCAATAATACGACCTTGTTTTAAAATCCCGATACGTTGACAGAGACGCTGTGCTTCATCGAGGAGATGGGTAGTTAATAAAATTGTCATTCCCTGGCGCCGTAATTCTCCAATTAAATCCCAAATTTCATAACGAGATTCGATGTCTAAACCGGTGGTTGGTTCATCGAGAATTAATAATTTTGGCTGATGAACAATAGCCACGGCAATATTCATCCGGCGCTGCATTCCACCGCTTAAAGTTTCCACCGGACTACGGGCGCGATCAAGCAAATTTACTGCGGATAAACTGGTTTTAATCCGATGACGACGCTGGTGGCGATCGAGTCCATAAATCTGAGCAAAAAAGTTGAGATTTTCCTCACAAGTAAGGGATTTGTACAACAAATTTTCTTGCGGGGCAACCCCAATTAATTCTTTAGTAACTCTGGAAATTGGCAAATAATTAAAGGTAATTTCTCCCGATGAGGGTTTTAATAAATTACAAATTAAGTTAATAGTGGTGGTTTTTCCCGCACCATTGGGACCGAGTAAACCGTAAATTTCCCCCGCTTCAATATGAAAGTTTAATTGATCTAATACTAAGCGTCTTCCGTAATTTTTTTTGACATTATTAATAGTCAGCATTTTTAATAAAGTAACAAGGATAGTCAGGAGTCAGGAGTCAGGATTAGGGAGTGGAAGATATGGGAAGACAAATTAATGAATACTCTTGCCTTTTCTAACTGATAACTGATAACTGATAACTGATCACTGATCACTGATTTACAGTCGGCGTTCAAGGTTTAACATTTGTCGATAGGTAAGCCAACCACCTGCTACCATAGCTAGAGCAAAAAGACAGAGAAAGCGAAAATGAGAGCTAATATCTTGTAGATTTTCGCCCTTTGCCCAAACAGCAATTAAAGCTTCATTCATGTGGTAGATCGGGTTATATTTAGCCAGAGATAGAATATTGTCGGGGAATAAAGCAGTTGGGAGAAAAACGCCGCCTAAAATTAATAAAGGAACCCCAAAAGTTCCCACCAAAGCATTAACATCTTCTGTTCTTTTCGCCAGTTGAGTACCGAGGATAAATCCTAAACCCACATAGGCGGTGATACTAAGGAAAATAATTAATAATTCTAGAGGAATTGAGCCTTTAAAAGTGGCTCCATACTGTTTAGCAATAGAATAAACTAAAACTGTCTGACAGGCGGCAATCGCACAATGGGCGAGAAAAATGCCGATGAAATAGGAAACACCGCTTAAAGGCGATAAAAATAACCGTTTAATCGTTTGTTGTTCCCTTTCTGCCACTACCGTCGCCACGGTTCCCCCCAAACAACTAAAGAAAAGTGCCGCCCCGACGAGGGTGGGAGGAGTGGCCAGAGCCATCGCCTCGGCAAGCTCAATTTTGCCTTTTTCTGCCATAATATAGCCATTTAAGAGCAGGACAAGGATCGGGAAAATGCCCCAGAGGATTAAGCTACGCCCGCGCCGGATTAATTCCACTAAAATTCGTTGAGCGATCGCTAAAATTTCCTGCCAATATTTCATAGAATGTTAGTGTAATTGTTTCTCCCTGTAGAGAAATAAGTTTTTCTACTTTGTGACTTAGGGTTATTGTAAGTGTTCCAGAGCTTGATCGGCGCGCAATCTTACCACTATTTCCGCTTCGGTCTCCCGAATCTGTCCTAAAAGTTCCCGAATCGCCCCGCGAAATGCCGCCGCCGCAGTTCCTAACCCCTCTAATCCGACGATCGCCGCATATCTAACCACCCACTCTGGATCCCCTTGCGAAAGTTTCTCCAGTGCCTTAAAAACTGCCTTCTGAGCCTCAAAAACCCGACTTTCCTCCAAATCAGACCAAATTATATTTCCTAAGCCCCTAGCCGCCCCTCGCCGCACGCTAAAGGAAAAATCACTCACCGCCGCCTCAAGCAATAAGTCCAATCCTCGCACATCGCCAATTCCCGCTAGGGCCCGGGTTGCCCAAGCTCTCGCCCCATAATTATAACCGTCTAGGTTGGCCAGTAAATAGGGAACCGCCGCTTTGCCGATGGCGATTAAACCATCCACGGCTGCCACGGAGGCACCGGGGTTATTATATCTCAGGACATCGGTGAGGGTGGGTATTGCCGCTTCACTTTTGGCGGCGGCTAAGTTTTCCACGGCGGTTAGTAACCCATTGGCTGAGTCGGCTTTTTCGACGGCAATAATTAAAGTCTCAACGGTAGGAAGCATTGGTTATTAGTAGAAGGGATGAGGGGTGTAGGGGTTAGGGAGTGGGGTGTGGGGTGTGGAGAAGTGGGGAAGTGGGGAACTGGGGTGTGGGGTGTGGGGTGTGGGGTGTGGGGTGTGGGGTGTGGGGATAATAAATAAAATAATCTCCTGCCTCCCGACTCCTGACTCCTGACGACCGGCTACTGACTGCTAACTCCTATCTCCTAACCCCACCAACAAACTTTTAAAGATAATTTTATCGCCAAACTTTTTTCTGTAAAATTTGACTAATTTCTTGGGGAAAAGGACAATCATCGGGAAAGTTAAAGGATTGATAATTGGGGTTATCTCGCAAGCTTTTTAAAGCCGTGGCATAGCAATCTAAAAATACTTGCTCCCAGTAGGGTTTTAAACTAGGAGAATCGCTCAAAAATTCTTCTAGTTCCCGTTGACTGCGCCTAATAGTTTCTTGCCAACCTCGATAATCCTCAACGTAATCAGTATAGCAAAGTTTGAGGCAGTGTGTTGACTTCTGCCCAAACTTTCTATCGTTCCAGATCAGCAGCAGCGAGTAACCTTCGTTATTGTACCAAAGACTTCATACCGTCCGCTACACTGGGGGTGTTATGCTGTTTACTATGGTACTAGGGAACCTAAAATCCCATTTTGGGATTATTCTAAAATAGGTTTATCTTGGAATTGCCAACTCCTGTGCTCATTAAAGCACGATGAAATCTATTTTTAGCCCAGAGTACCATGTCTTTCGTCGATGCCTGATCGCCGCTCGTAAGGATGCGAATTTAACTCAAGCAGCCCTCGCTAAAGCCATCAAAAAGCCACAATCTTTCGTTGCCAAATACGAAAATGGTGAAAGAAGATTAGATGTGGTTGAGTTCCTTCTGGTTAGTCGTGTAATCGGTGTAGATCCTTGCGAAATTTTAAAGCAAGTTGAGCAAGCTTGTCAGTCCACATCTTGTGGGGAAGGGTTATGAATACAGAAGATGTTATTAGCCTGGCATCGCAATATCTAAATGATTTGTCTGGACATAGATTTGACCTATTAGACATTGCTAGACTAATATCGGTTGCTGCAGCAGTTAATTTGGCCAAAGTAATTTCAAAGCTATCACCACTATTGGGAAATCTGATTGAATTTAACACTGTTGAGTTTTTGAATAAGCAGGAAATATTTGCGCCGTTTGGTGAATGGAAAAGGCAATATCCAGGATTTCCTGATACTGTCTTCATGGGTAGCATCCAGCCTACCCCAGGATTAGAAATAAAAGCATGGTTCCCATTAGCTACTGAAATAACAGCCCGTTTCAAAGATAGTCAAAATCATTTTCAGTTTGATCAAACCTACGTTTCTCTAATAGCTTGGCTGCCGGAAGCGGTAATTTATGGCAAACCCAAGATTCTAGATGTATGCGTTTTCTCTGGCTTTTCAGTGGCTAAAGCGAGAGATGATCATTATCATAATCCTCCTGATTACCTTGTTCTAGAACCCGAAGATACAAGCCAAAGGAGAGCAAATTTGCAACAAACAAATACTAATGGATACAAATTTCAAGGAACGGACGAAGAACTATTTCAAGCTGAAGAAATAGTTAATTCTTGGGGAAATGATGGAAGGCTTTATAAGCCGACACAAGAGTATCAAATGCTCTTGCGGGAACTGATCACTCGCTTCAAATATAGATTAGACACTAATTTTGCCAAAATGGACAGGATTTTACATCCAGGAATTGAGGATTTTAAAAAGCGTGTTTATCGAACACAGTTCTCTGGAATGAAAGTTGGACAGTGGAACAGGCTTTTAGCTAGGGTTTGCTGAATAAATCTAAAAACCTTGTTGGGTAAGACTTTTAGACTTTTTGTCAATCAAAAAGTACCGGGCATGGGAGTGATCAGGGGGAAAATTCCTGGACTTTTTCCCTGAAAATTAGGTAATTGGCCCCCTC
>NZ_JAPZRB010000412.1:0-11550 GCF_027531105.1 Microcystis sp. LE18-22.4A | reverse complement strand
TAGACTTTTTGTCAATCAAAAAGTACCAGATATGGGAGTGGTCGGGGGGAAAATCCCTGGACTTTTTCCCTGAAAATTAGGTAATTTACCCGATGAAAATGGGTAAAACCCCACACCCCACACCCCACACCCTACACCCTGCCCCTAGGAAAAACTTTTTCAGCAGACCCCAATTACACGGCAGCAATTATCTCTTGATCATTTCTATCAAAACCCCTGAGTCTTCAGCGTCTAACCCCTCGATAATCCTATTAACAATTAGTTCGGAAAAATCCTCACAGGAGTTGACTAGACAGGGTTTTAGCAATCAGATGTACTGCATTTCAACTGCCTATTGAGAATTTTAGTACAGTGGCTGCTCCCAATCTTGCCAACAACGGTGAACAGTTACTGTTCATCCCTCAATACACTTGCTCCCAGAGCTTCTAGGGTTTCTTGCAGCATTTCAGCGCGAGATACATTACCCTGATTTTTCAATAATTGTAGGCCTTTTTGCCAAATCTCGATCGCCTCATTATAACTACCGAAAACTATATAAGCAACCCCTAGATTTTGGTAAATAGTGGGATTATCCGGGTTTAACTTGAGAGCTTTTTTATAAGCTTTAATCGATTCTGGTAGCCGGTGCAGTTGTTTGAGAACCAGTCCTAAATTATAGTAACCATCGGCATAGCTAGGATCAATTTCTACGGTTTTCTCAAAGATAGATAAGGCCGTTTCGTATTTTTCTGCTTCGTATAATAACCCACCTAAATTATTATAAGCACCCAGTTTTAATTTATCTAAAATTGGCTGCTTAATCGCTTTAATAAAATTATCGGCTGATTGCTTAAATTCCTCTACTGAATAATAATAATTAGCGAGATGATAATACAACTCGTATAAAATATGCGGATTAGAGCCATGGCATTTTAAACCGTGTTTGAGCAGCTTAAAACCCTCTTTATCCCTGCCAATCTTCAGATATAACCCTCCCAATTTACTACACACATAGGGATCGTGGGGATGTTGCTGATAAAAACCCTCCATCGCTTTTCTTGCCCGTTCAAACTTATCTAAGCTGGCTATTTTATCCACGGTGTAACCGTAGTGAAAGATAGCAATTTCTGGCAGTTCAACTATTTTCCAATTAGGCTCTTTTTTTAATAAAATAGCCACATTATCATCAATAATTGAGTGATAGGGACGGGTAAAAGTGACCTGAGGATGTCGGCGAAATAGCCGCGAAATTAGAGAATAAGGTGATTGTATGGCTCCGATTTCATGGCGGATTAAATTAATCACTAAATTTTCCTCTTTTTCCATTGCCCGACGCATTTTCGGTACGATAGCGGCATTTAATTCCTCATCAGCATCAAGGACTAAAATCCAATCGCCAGTAACATATTTTAAAGCCTCATTTCTGGCATCGGAAAAATTACCCCGCCAATCGTAGCTAGGAACTATGGCACCGTAACTTTGAGCAATAGCAATCGTATCATCGGTCGAACCCGTATCCATAACGATCATCTCATCCACCACCCCTTTAACGCTATCCAAACAGCGCCGGAGATTTTCGGCTTCATTTTTGACAATCATGCAGAGACTAAGTTTAGGCATAACTTTACTCACTCTAGCGGTCAATCTTGAGGGATAGCGGCTAATCAATAACCCACTGATTAGCGCTCACCGATTATCGATCATCCTCTGAGTCTACCTTAAACCGTTCTACCGAAGAAAGCAGCTCCCGGGAGATACTCACCAATTTTTGCAGAGAACCCGCCACCCGTTGGGATTCTTGGGAAGTTTCCTGAGCGGTTAACTCCACCGACTGCATAACTTGGGCGACATTGAGGGAATTTTCCCGTTGTTTAACCGTATCGGCGGTAATCGATCGCACCAGCGTATCGATGCGATTAGAAACTTGGATAATATCTTCTAGGGACTTCTTCGCCTGTTCCGAGCGCTCGGTGACATCGATAACCTGTTGAATCCCTTCCTCCATCGCCGTCATTACCGAACCCGTTTCCGATTGGATATGTAAAACGATCTGTTCAATTTCCTTAAGCGATTTAGCAGCTCTATCGGCCAACTGACGCACCTCATCGGCCACAACCGCAAAACCGCGGCCCGCCTCTCCTGCTTGCGCCGCTTGAATCGAGGCATTAAGAGCCAATAAATTGGTCCGTGAGGCAATCTGAGAGACTACCGCGACAATTTTCGAGATTTCCTGGGAAGCTTCCGCCAAACGCTTGACTTTTCGCGCCGTTTCTGATACGGTCTCGCGGATTTGTAGAATTCCCGCCACGGTTCTTTCCACGGAATCGCCCCCCTTCAGGGCGGTAATCGAGGAAGTGCGAGCGACTTCTTCGGCTTCTCTGGCGTTTTCCGCCACCCGTTGAATTGAGTCGGTCATCATCTGTACCGAATTAAGGGTGACGGCCAATTCCTCCGCCATCCGCAGGGCATCGCTAGACTGATTGCGGGCGAAAGATTCACTATTGGTACTGCCTTGATTCACCTGTTTGGCCGCTTTTTTCACCTGTCGGACAATTTCGCGCAGGTTTTGGATAGTCAAATTAAAAGCATCGGCCACCGCCCCTAAAACATCGGCGCTTACCTCCGCTTCCACGGTCAGATCTCCCCGAGCCGCTCCTTCCACATCATCGAGAAGTCGAATCACTTGCCGTTGTAAGTCTTCCCGTTCCCGTTCCGTTTCGGCGGCGCGGCGTTGGGCTTCCGTGGTGGTAGTTACCACCACCCGAGCCATCTGATTGAAACGATTGGCCAGTTGACCGAATTCATCTTCCGAGTAGATCGTCGCTTTAGCGTTAAAATTACCTTCCGAGAGATGATCGAATTGGCTTTGCAGATCGTTGAGACTGCCCTTAATCTGACTAATTAGCAACTGTAAACCTAGCCAAGTCAGGGCTAGGGTTCCCAGTCCGGTTAATAACATCATGGTTAGTACCGGTTGACTGAAGGGGGAAAGACTGGCTGAGGCTGGCGGTTTCGGGGCCGGTTTGGGGGCAACCTTTTCGGTTTTTGCCTGGCTATTCGGGGCTGGTTTGGCAGCCAAGAGCGTAGAAAGCCAAGAGGTGGTACTAACGGCAAAAATTATGATCACAGGGGTAATACCCGCTAAGGCCGCTAGGATTAGTTGTTTTTTGCCTAAAGAAGCGTTGACAAAAAAGCCTAATTTGCCCGGATTGACTTCCACCACTGGCTTGAGCAAGAGTTCGGAGGCATGGGTAAGATGACTATCTCTTTTGTCATTGGGGGTTTTTAGACGAGAAGGATTAAAACTAGGCTCTCCCACACCAGAACTGGCATTAAGGCGCGCACTGGGTTCGGGGAGAAAACCACCACTTAAAGCTTCCCCCCCCGAAGGGGTAAATAGCTCCCAGTCCCCCAGTCCTTGAACCGTATCCGTCAGAGCCAGTGGGGAAAAACCGTCTAAATCCTCATCATTGAGTTCTGGTTGCCCAAAATCTCCGGTTTCGTCTTCCTCGTCTCTTTTTTGAGTGACTCTGCCCTGATTAGGGCCAGTTTTTGCCCCTTGTGGGTGGGTCGATTCCGGGTCAATGGCAAAAGTGCTTTCTTCTAGGGTATCCCTATAGGATAACTCCTGATCTCTACCGGTGAGGGGATTTCCCCCCAGAGCAGAGGAAACCATAAAAGTGGCTTCTCCCGTTGACCCTAACTCACCGTCCCACCCTTCCTCCAGCGAGTCAATCTCCGCCGCTTCTAAAAAGGGGAAAGGGGCTTCCCCCTCCGCCGAATCGCTAGACCACTGGGAACCGTGAGAGCCGGGGCCCGGCAGGGTAAGGACACTAAAGGCGGTTTCCTCCGATTCCTCAAAATCATCGTCATAGGAATGGACTTTACTTACCGTAGGCTCGCTGGGATCCTCCTCATTGAAAAGACTACTATTCCAATCCAGCCCTTTATTTTGTCCATCGGGGTCAGCCCCTTGCGACTTCCAGGAGCGAGAATGGTTAAAACCTTGACCTAGATCGAAAGCTGCCTCGCTGTAGGCAATGCTTTCCGTAGCAGCGATCGTAAAATCTCCCTCCTCGGCTTCAAAACGCAATTGCCGAATCTGATCGAGACCACGCTGGGCATAATCGGCTAGATCGGAACTATTGGGAGAATTTTTAGCCAATTGCAGCACTTTTTCGTAACGCTCCTCCGCCAATCTGTATTGTTGTAGTCCTAGATGAATGTGACCCTGTAAAAGCATGACATTGGCATCCTCGGGATACTTGCTGATCATCTCTTTGACAATGATGGCGGCATCCTCAAGGTTGCCCTGGCAATAGGCGGTGTTAGCCTTTCTATAAAGTTTTGCGTATTCTGTCCCTGACGGCATTTGCCCCTCCCCTAGTAAAGTTAAATGAAGTAGTTAGTAGTTTCAAGAAAGAATTCCTATAAATCCTATTCTGCTATTTTTTTCAGGTTTTAAGCTGCCCAACGGGCAAAACGGAGTATGGCCAGATGATCGAGTAGTCTTAAGGTTTTTTTTGATTCTTGGCCCAGAATCCACTCTCCCTGCACATAGAGGGCGATCTGATCGGGAATACTGGCGGCACTACCTAGTTTATCTGGGTCGAGCCATTCCATATCTCCCAAACGTTCCACCGCTAAACCGAGGATCGTTTCCTCTTCTTTGATCGCAATTATGGGAATTTCGGCTCGATCGGTGTTTAAGCGGCTGCTATCCCCCAAAAATTGCCCGAGATCCGCCACCCAGATCACTTGACCCCGGAGATTGATCGTGCCGAGGAGCAAGGGTGAAGCATTGGGAATGGGGGTAATGCGATCTAGTGGTTGCTGTATTACCTCGCAAATTCCCACGGCACTAAGGGCAAACTCGTCCTGAGAGGGTAGATAAAATCGCAAGTACAGTTCACCGACGGGAGTTTGTAATTCCTGATTGTCGGGGGCGATATTTTGAGCGTTACCAGCAAAAAAATCGGCGTTGTTAAGCATGAGTTTAGTTCTCTTGCAACTAATAATTCGGGCGGCGTTTTTAGCTGTCTTGACCTATGCCATAGCTAGACTGTCCCCGGTGAGGGCGATTTTATCGGCGCAACAGTTGTTTAATGGTATAAATGAACTCAATCGGTTCAAAGGGCTTGACAATGTAGGCATCGGCTCCGATTTTCATGCCCCAATAGCGATCAAAGACTTCCCCTTTCAAGGAACAAATGACCACCGGGACATTTTTGGTTTTTGGATCCGACTTGAGACGACGACACAGCTCATAACCATTCATGCGGGGCATGACGATATCGAGGACGACGAGATCCGGATTGGCTCTCTGAATATGTTCGAGGGCTTCCACCCCATCCGTGGCGATCGTGACCTTAATGCCGCTATTGCGGAGTAGATCACAGATCAGTTCCCTTTGCGTTTGGCTGTCTTCTACCAGCAATATTTCGCTCATAACTCCCTACCTAGCTAGGCTGCCAAGAACAACAATGGCAAAAGATGCCCGATAATAGTCCCCGTTGACCGGATGATCCGAAATTTCTCTCATTTTTGCCTCCAACGCAATCTGAAATTTATCAGGGGTTTCCCTCTAAACAAGGACTTGATTCACCGCTCAACTAAACTTACTCAAACTTACTTAAAAGCCTGAAAGCTTAGTCATTCGTAGTGGGTCAAGCACGGAGCGGGTTAAACGGCAAACCCCTTATTCCCTGGTCAATGACATCAGGAATTACTTTTCTAATGATGTTAAATGCCCCATTGACATCGGCATTTAACAACTGATTTGTTCCCATTTTATACAGTCCCCTAGCTAACCTTTTTCCCTTAAATAATGGTTTTTCTTCACCATATTTCGGTAACTCATTCCTATCTAAAGCACTCGATTGTGAGGTAGAGGATTCTTCAGTTATTATGACTTTTATTCCTTTTAATTGACCTTTATAGGTTAACATTTCTATTAATCTATTATGAGGAATATTGACAAATTGTTGATTATTCCTTTTTCCTAGATTAAGAGATTGTTTCATCCCCTCATTATGCCCAACTATTAACGTCCCTATTTGAGGTCGAATACACCAATCTATTACTCTTTTGCTGGCTGTGTGTAGGTAATTTTCTCCTCGACAGTTTCGCTTATGAGTCAGGAGTATCAAGCCTTTAGATAAGGATTGATTATTTCGAGTTTTTAATTGAGCTTGTTGTTTTGACCGTTGTTTGTTGTAGAAGGTGTTAATTGCTTTTAACGGTCTGCCATTGATCAAAAGAGGTGCTACACCTGTTTTATTTGTAGTTACAGCCATTAAGTTATTAACTCCTAAATCTACCCCAGCTATCTGTTGTTTATCTGTGGTTTCCGACCGTCTTTCATATACTATTTCAATGACATAACAGCTACTTTTGGGGACAATTCTCACTGCAATTATTTCTCTCTTGGATGTGGGAATTTTTAAGTCGCTCATAGACAAGTGACAACCCCCCCTTGCCCCCCCGACGTCGGCGGGGTTGGGGGGGTCTTCTTTTAAAGGTTTTTTATAAATTGATTCCTGAGAATATATTAGCAGGTTTCTTCCTTTAGTCTTGTCCTTATACCTAATAATTTTGGGTTTTCCTAAAAACTTTTCAGGCTGTTTTTTCCAAGCTTTAAAAGCAGCAAAATAACTAATCCAAGCTTGCTCTAATCTTCTGATTATCTGCTTGCTCACTTTCGTGGGTAAAGCTAAATAATCTGAGGTTTTAGATACCAGATGATAGAGTTGATTAAAACTCAGTTTTTGGGAGTTTTCAAAGAAATATTGGCGATAATGATAATTAGCTAGATTGAACAGATTTTTTGACAAGAAGGCATAATGGTCAATTTCTGACCAGCAAGGAGGGGATTTGGTGATGATATGGCGTTCAACTAGCTTCATGTCTTGATTATACCTGATAACGTTCTTAAAATCTATCGGTAGCAAAAGCTACTTATTTTAGTTATCTAGCTACAGAAATGAGTAACTTTAAAAAGTTTTAGGTTTCTGTAGTGAACCCTTTCGGGTTTCATCTCTATCGTTCCCAATTCCACCGTTAAAAACCACCGGCCAAGAGATTTTTTTTCGGGTTTGGGGGTTGGGTGTGAGGTTTTAGGGTGTTGGGGTTTAGGATTTTAGGCTTTTAGTTGAAATTCCTCAGTAAAATACTGCGAATCTCGATCTCATTGCAGCTTCCTTCCATAATTTCTCGGAATCTCCCCCAATAGACCCTATTTCTTTTAGTCTAGGAGAAGCATTTATCTTACTTGTGAGGTACAAAGTCTCGGGTTTTGGGCAAGGCCGGAACTGGGAAAGGCTGGAGCAGTAGCTGGTCGTCTGGGGATGATGCCAAATGCCGTCATACTTCCTCTTGATGAGAAACGCTCTCTTAGACCAAATCCGTTTTTAATAGTGTGATTAACTCTCAAGTTATCAATTGTTTCTCCCTACTCCCCACTCCGCAGCTCTAGCGCTCCCTTCTCCCCACACCCCACTCTCCTATACCTTTTAAACAGGATTTAGTATTACCTCCTCTTGTCACTAATAATAAATCTGATAAGCTAATTATGTAACATATTTTTCAGTAAGCTTTACTGAATTTAAACCAGCCCTAGAGATTTTTAGTACAAAAGTTCTAGCTCCCTATCTTTGCTTGTAGCTCTCATGCCGTCTTAACCGATAATTTAGATGTGTAGTCAGCTTATTCACAGCAGCCAGAGGTAAAAAGGGTCAGAAAACACGAGCCGATTTATGAGATTGACTGCCGAATTTTTTGAGACTAGGACAGTACATTTGCGCTGAAAAATCTCCAAAAATTTTCCAGTGGGGAAGAGGGAAAATTGAGAACAAATGTATGAATCAAAAAGAAAAACTCGAATGATAGAAATTAAAAAATTTTTGGGATCGGATGGTTACACCGAAACCACAGACGGGCCGCTCCTAGCCTCGATCGCCAACTCTCTCTAAAACCGATTACCGAAAGAACACGGGAGCATGAAAGCCATTCTCTTTTTAAGCAATGGATGAAATGCGACTCGACGGGTTTTAACCCGTCGTATCCTTTTCCTCTAATTTTAGACTATCAATCCAGTCTTCGATGAGTGCTGTTATGGTTTTGTCTTTCTGGGCAGCATATCAATATAGCTTATTTCTTCTGCGGTCAAAACGAATTGTTAATGATTTAGTCTTCATACATATATAATGAAGCTAAGACGTATTTAAACCGCTTATTCTTAGATTAGCCGAATCTCCCCCCCCCAACCCCAACCCCCCCGACATCGGGGGGGGTGTTGCCTCTTGCCTCGTCTCAACAAGCAATTTAAATTATGAACAGCTTAGTGCATTTATGTTAGTATAACATCAGGAGGTAAAAATACAATGTATAGATGCCAGCAAAATCTAATGAGCATGGATAAACATTTAAAGGCTATCCTTGAGTTCATTTGTGCTGAGTCTCATAAGCTGACTAACTGTGGAATTTATTATGCCCGTCAACTTTATTTCAAAACCCATAAAATTATTGGTAAATTTGATTTAGAGAAAGAGTATAAAAACAACAAACACTATCAAGTTTTATCCTCTCAGGCAGCACAGCAAATACTTAGAATTGTTGCTGAGTCCTTTAAATCATTTAAAGAGCTAAACCAGAAATATAGAAAGGGAGAGTTAACAGATGAGCCTCATCTACCTAAATACATAAAAAAAGAAAGTCTGTTCCTTGTCACTTATCCCCAGCAAGCCCTAAAATGGGTTGATAATCAAATTAGAATCCCTTTAGGAAAAACTGTTAAGCAATGGTTTGGACTTGATAGCTTCTATTGGCCAATGACCTCCAATTTGAGGTTTCAAGAAATTAAGGAATTAAGAATACTGCCCAGAAATCATTGTTTTTATGTTGAGTTTGTTGATGAGAGTAAACCAGTCGAGATTGAGGTCAATCCCGATAATGTGCTAGGTTTAGAGCCTGGTTTAAACAATTGGCTAACAGGAGTTTCTCGTCTTGGTACTAGCTTTGTAATTGATGGAAGGCATCTTAAGTCTGTTAATCGTTGGTACAACAAGCAGGTAGCTACTCTCAAAGAAGGAAAACCTCAAGGATTTTGGTCAACTCAACTCGCTAAAATCACAGAAAAGCGTAATCGACAAATAAGAGATGCTGTTAATAAAGCAGCTAGACTTGTTATTAATCACTGTCTTGAGCATCAAAGGAACAAAGACCAAAAGAGGGAAGGTAATTTAGGCAAAAAGAACCATCAATCTTTTGTTTCAATTCCGACAGCAAAACTCAAAGAACGCATTAGACAATTGTGTGAACAGTGTGGGATTAAGTTTATTGAAACAGAAGAAAGTTATACCTCAAAAGCTTCATTCTTAGACAATGACTCGCTACCTAAATTTGTTGAAAAACCCGAAGGGTGGCAACCATCAGGAAAGAGAACAAAAAGAGGATTGTATCGGACTGCTCAAAATCAGTATATTAATGCTGATGCTAATGGGGCAGCTAACATAATTCGGAAAGTAAGCACAACACTTAATTTTGATTTAAGTCGAGTGTCTAGGGGCGTTTTGACTCGTCCCCAGAAATTCAAGTGCTGGTCAGCTAAAAAGACGCGAAGTCCGCTGAGAATCCTCCGTCATTTATGGGTCGGAGAAGTCAAAAAAACTTTTATTATGGAGGACAACTACTCGTGCTATACCTTGCAGAAGTAAAAAAACAGACTAGAGGTTTTATCGGTGGTTACAAAACCGAATTGAAACTATTGGCCTGTCAGCATAATGATCAGACGTGGAGTGCCATACCGGGGGAAGATATCTTAACCTACGACGAAACTAACTCCCTGGGTGAAGGTGCGCTTCTCTTGGTAAATTTGAGCAATAATCGTCAACTGCAAGGAAACCCGGAATTAGCGGGAGCGGAGATGGTGCGGCAACTGCAAAAGATTTCCCGTTTGATGGAGCGCAGCAAGAAAGATCAAGAGAAAATCGAGCAGTGGAAACAATCCCTCACCTATCAAAGCGAGATTCTCAACCGCCAGAAAATGGAAATGGAGACAAGAATCGAGCAAATTGAACAAATAGAGGCAGAATTCGAGTATTTAGAGCGCAAAAGACAAGAACTGGAAACCCTAAAACAACAATTAAACGAGCAACAGCGACACCTGGAAGAAGGACAAATAAATTGTAACTCCTACCCCAATCTTTCCCCAGAAAAACAACAATTTATTCGCTCTCTAGCGGAGCGTTTAGCTAATAATCATGATCGGGGCAATTCTCCCTCACAAATTATCCATTCCACTCTTGAATCTGTGCAGGAACAACAGACAATTTTAAATAGTTGTTGGCAGAGTTTAGAGGAGCAGAAAAAAGCTGTGGAAAATCGTCAGGTCGCCAACGATGAAATGCTCGATTATCTCGAACAAAGAGCTAGGGAATTAGAGACGAGTCGCAATGCTTTGGAAACGGCTAAAATACAGTTACAAATACAAGAAACTGTTCTGAGTCAAAAACAGGAATTATTCGAGCGCCTTAACCTCACCCTACAAACCACTGATTCTACTCGACAAATGCTCCTTCGTCTCCTGCAAGGGGAAGAACTAGATTTTGATGGTAAAATCGATCTAGAAGCTCTTGAAAAAATGCCTTTAGAAGAATTGGAGAGCTTAGTTAAGAACTTACAAACAGACCTCAAGCGCTGGGAAATTTTTGTCAACGACGAAGAGGAAGAATTAACTCTCCAATGCCAAACCGTGGAAGAATTAGAAGCAAGAATGGCCACAATAGATGAATCCGAGCGAGCTAATTTAGAATCCGAATTAGCCGAGGAACAGGAAAAAAAAGGAATGCTGGCGGCAACTTTGGTCGGACAAAGACGTAATCTCCAGGAAAGGCAAGCTATTCGCTCTCAACATCTGAAAATTCTGCAACGGAGACAGGGTATTTTATCCCCAGAAGATGCCCAAAAATGTAGCTTTGAACCATTGTTAATTTTCCTGGAGGATAGTTATCAAAATAATCTCCAAGAAAGTCAACATTTAGCAGCAGAAATCAAGGGACTACAAGAGGATTTACAAAAAAGCAGCGATACTATTGATGAGCAATGGTCGGATTTAGAGCAAAAAACTCGTGAATTTGAAGAACAGGAGCGACAATGGCGCGATGCTAATCTGGTATTAGTGCGTTTAAAAACTCAGGTACAACAGTACGAAACTTTCCTGCAACCCGTGCAGGATCAACTCGATCAAATCCGTCAAAAACTAGAAACTATTTCCCAGTGGTTGATGCCTATGGAATCTAATGGTAGTGCCTATCATTACGCTATTAACAGTTAGGCTTAATTAGGGTTTGCGGCAAAAAGTTTTTCCTGGGGGCAGGGTGTGGGGTGTGGGGTGTGGGGTGTGGGGTGTGGGGTGTGGGGTTTTACCAGTTTTGAGGTGGCCAATTACCTAATTTTCAGGGAAAAAGTGCCTAAATTTCCCCCCGATCACTCCCAGATCCAGTACTTTTTGATTGACAAAAGGTCTAAAAGTCTTACCCAACAAAGTTTTTAGATTTATTCAGCCAGCCCTAA
>NZ_JAPZRB010000448.1:0-26784 GCF_027531105.1 Microcystis sp. LE18-22.4A | reverse complement strand
CTGACTCCTGACTCCTGACTCCTGACTCCTGATAACTGACTCCTGATAACTGACTCCTGATAACTGACTCCTGATAACTGACTCCTGATAACTGACTCCTGATAACTGACTCCTGATAACTGACTCCTGATAACTGACTCCTGATAACTGACTCCTGATAACTGATAACTGACTCCTGATAACTGATAACTGACTCCTGATAACTGATAACTGACTAGCGGACTCCTAAAAACTTATGGGTTTGGAGACTGAGACGCCATTGGGGATGCCGAAGAACATAATTAAAGACTAACTCTTTGCTTTCTGCTGTATTCCATTCGGGTTGTAGATATTTAATCACCCCTTCCGATAACTTACTTTCCTGCATAGATGCCCAGTCTAAATCCTCTGGATGAGCCACGACAATTTTTAACTCATTTACCCGTGCATAAATACTAGGATCGGGCATTTTATAAGTTTTAGGAGAAAAAGTCACCCAATCGAAAACCCCAGTAAAAGGATGAGCGCCAGAAGTTTCTAAATGTACCCGTAAACCCTGATTTTTTAATTCCTTGGTCAAAGGATCAAGATTGTGCATCAAAGGTTCACCCCCGGTAATCACCACCATAGCGGGGTTAGCCCCTTTTGCCATCTCTACCAATTCCCGCAGGGATTGTTGGGGATAACGGTGGGCATTCCAAGACTCTTTTTGGTCGCACCAAGGACAATAGACATCGCAACCTCCTAAACGGAGGAAAAAAGCATTGCTTCCCGTCCAAAAGCCTTCGCCCTGCACAGAATGGAAAGTTTCGACAACAGGATAGGTACAATGGTTTATGCTAACCGTTTTCATAGAATCAGTATTATAGAAAATATGGACATTCCCCTGAACTTTGCCAAATACATCCAATGGTCTGGTATTGCCACGCTGGTTTTTTTGGTACTCACGATTATCGCTTTTCTCGTCGGTTGGGGAATCCGCTTTCGTCTCGTCGGTGTCACTAGCTTTATGGCTGTGTTGACGGTGGGGATTTTCGGTCTTGGGTTAGGATTATTTACTCGTACCGAAATTCCTGGAGCGGTGAGATTCTCCCTTGTCTATGATAACGGAGCTAATCAAGCTGTTATCTCCCTGCCCAATACTGTTACTCCCGAGCAGGTGGAGGCAACCCTAAAACAAGCCGCTAGTGACTTGTTTTCCTCTGGTCGCGCCGGTGCTGGCGGTAATAATCAATTTATCATTAGCGCTCGCACTCTGGTTCACCCTCAGCCCGGTTTATCTGCTCCTTTGTACTTAGGACAGATTAAAAAATCCTTCTCCGGCCCGGGGGATAATACTCCTGAACTACAGCTTTTTCCCGAAAGTTTCGCTAAACTTAGCCAATAATCCTGAGAGGTTGTCAAAAAATGTCCAATGCTGTCGCTGTTTTGCCCCTGTTAATCGCCCCCGCACAAGTGATTCGGGGTGACAATGCCCTAGAAGAATCCACCGGCAAATTAGCGGATTTGGGTAAACGTCCCCTGGTGGTGGGTGGCGATCGCAATTTAGCTTTTTTGTCATCTCCCCTGAAAAATCTCACCCCCAGCTATCACAGTTATGCCCCCGATTGTTCGGAAAATTCCTTAGCATATTTAAAGGCATCTGTCAAGAGTCATGAGGCAGATTTTATCATCGGTGTGGGTGGCGGCAAAGCCCTCGATACGGCCAAATTACTCGCCCATCAGTGCCATTTGCCGATCGCCACGATTCCCACCTCCGCGGCCACTTGTGCCGCTTGGACAGCCCTATCTAACATCTATTCCGACGCGGGGGCGTTTCTTTACGATCTGTCCCTAGCCCGTTGCCCGGATTTATTAATTCTCGATTACGGTATTATCCAAACTGCCCCGAAAAGAACCTTAATCGCCGGTATTGGCGATGCGATCGCTAAATGGTACGAAGCTTCCGTCAGTAGCGGTCATTGCACAGAAACCCTGATCATTGCCGCTGTCCAACAGGCCCGGGTTTTGCGGGATATTCTTTTCCAAAAATCCCCGGCAGCCCTGGAAAATATCGGCGGGGAGGACTGGAAACAGGTGGTAGATGCCACCGTTTTATTAGCCGGAGTAATTGGTGGTTTAGGGGGCGCTAATTGTCGCACCGTGGCCGCCCATGCAATTCATAATGGTTTAACCCATATTCCCGCTTGCCATCATGCCCTGCACGGGGAAAAAGTCGCCTACGGCATCCTCGCCCAATTGCGTCTAGAGGAAATAGTTTTGGGCAATCAATTGGCAGTATCGGCCCGGGGGCAACTAATCCAGTTTTATGAACAAATTGGTTTACCGAAATCCCTAGAGGATTTAGGATTAAGAGATGTTTCCCTTGCCCAGTTGCGCCACGCGGCCGCAATTGCCTGTCAGCCTAATTCGGACATTCATCGTTTACCTTTTACGGTTTCCCCCGAACAAGTTATGGCGGCCATGGTTTCCACTACCACTGCCGATACAGTCGGGCAGAAAGTTAAAGCTAATTAACGGGAATATTTTCGGGATTTATTAATCAAATTCTCACCTATAGCCCTAGGTTTTGAGCAGCAAATCAATCACAGCGCTCAACTAAACCATCCTGAAAGTCCCCCAAGCCTGAAAATCCTGATGCTGACAATTAAAAGAATAATCACCCTGCAATTGTGGGTTGGGTTGAATGATAGTGAAACCCAATAGGGAGCAAGCGTTGGGGGTGGTGCGTTCCCAAATACAAATTAATGTTAAAGCCACAATGGTTTGAGGGAACGCACCCTACAGGCTCATGCTGAAGAGGACCAAAATAAATGGAAGGAGTAAAAAAATGCCGACGATAGATATAGAGAAAACACGGCAAGCCTGGACAAACTTAAAGCCAATACTCTTTATCCCTCGCAACGAATCAGAATATGAACAATTAGTAATTATGTTTGATAATTTGATAGATGAAATAGGAGAAAATGAAAATCATCCTCTTGCTTCTTTAATGGAAATTTTGGGAATATTAATAGAAAATTATGAACAGGAAAATGTTCCCGAATTATAAATGGTAGGGGTGGTGCGTTCCCAAATATTGGTTAACCTTGAAATTGTCATGTTTTCAGGGAACGCACCCTAGAAAGCGATGCGTGCGCCCTAAATCCTTATCCGGCAAAAGACTTAATTGATTAGTTCGTTCTAGTCGGGTGTGGGGTAAAATCGGTAGGGATAGGCTTTCTCCATGGCTCAGGTTTTAGCATATATCGTGTAAATGCGCTAGTATTTAAACTAAAGCCGTCCTCAAAAGACGGGGTTTGGAACTCAATTTTTCGATGACGACAATAATCGACGAGTTAAGGCAACAATGGCAAGATCGCCTCTCTCAAACAGAGGATTCCTTAACCGATCGCCAACGGGATACCATTATCAATTGGTTACTCGGTGAAGATAGCCAACGTTGGGAAAATTTAGACGAGAGAGATTTAGAAATCGCTAAACGGGGATTAGTCTATCTTTGGCAAATTCTGCGGCAACGCTATCTCAAAGTTAGTCCCACCCGCGGCTATCGTAACCTGATCGATCGTCTCGGCGCTTGTGTCACTCTCCGGCAAAAAATTCGCACTTGGGTTTCCTTAAGTCGCGATCGTCGGCAAGCGGTGGCCGATGTCTTGCAAGAAATTATTCAAGAAATGTTAAATAGCGATCGCTATCTGCAATCCCAGTTAGCATGGATCGCTCGTTGTACCAACGATCAAGCTACTCGCGATCGGCTGCTGTTAGCCACCCTAGAGGAATACGCCCTGCGTCCGATCCGCAATCAACCCCTGTTAGCCTATCGTTTTGTTAATTATCTCCGTCGTCAATCGAAAAGCGGTATCACTAACGTGCCGCGGGAAGAAATGATCCGGATTCTCTCCGATGAAATTAGTGGCGATGAGGGGGAAAATAGCCTAAGTTTACTGGATCAAAATGCGATCGCTACCTACGAAGATGAACGCACTTGCCAAGAAGCGCAAATTCTCCGGGCAAAAGTTCAAGAGAGTTTTGCTAAGTATCTAGAGGAAAATGTTAGTCCGGAGGCGGTGACTTGGTTTAACCTCTATCTCGGGGGCGAAAGCCAAGATGAGATCGCCAAAGCGATGAATATTCCCATTCAACGGATTTATCGTATCCGGGAAAAAGTTGGCTATCATGCGATTAAGGTTTTTGCCCTCAAGGAAGGGACAGAATTAATCAGTGAATGGTTACAAATCAGCCCGAAAGAGCATAATTTTGGCTTAACTCTCAGTCAATGGCAAAGTTACTATGCTGGCCTTTCTCCCAGGGGTAAAAGCGTTATCGATGGCTTAAAAGCGGGTAAAACCCTTGAGGAAATCGCCGGCGAATTAAACTGTAAACGCACGCAAGTGGTCAAAGAATGGACGCAACTTTATCTAAGCGCCCAAAGTCTCAGGACAAAAACCTAATCAGTTATCAGTTATCAGTTATCAGTTCACTGAGAAAACTCCCCACACCCCACACCCCACACCCCACACCCCACACCCCACTTCCCATCCCCTTTTTGATTTTTGACTTCCAGAAATATGTGGATTATTAGCAAAAAAGTCGGGGTATTTACCCATTATTTAACCTCTGCGGGTACATTTACCCCCAGCATCGACAAAGCCAGTAAATTTTCTGCTCGGGAAATGGCGGATATTATGGCTAAAAAATACGGGGGAATAGTCGAGGCAATGAGATAATTATGACCATTGGTATTTGGATTTTAGGGGATCAATTATGGACAGGACAAGCGGCCTTAGCTAATCGTCAAGCCTATTCACAGGAAACGCCGGTTATTTTAATTGAATCCCACAATCATATTCGACAAAGACCCTATCATCAGCAAAAATTAGTTTTAATCTGGTCGGCGATGCGTCATTTTGCCGAAGAATTAAAAACTTTAGGATGGTCTGTCACCTACGAAGTTGCTGAAGATTTTGAACCGATTTTATCTGCTTGGATTAAACAATTAGGCATTAAAGAATTACAGATTATGATGCCTAATAATTTACCTTTTCTTAGATTAATCAAAAATCTGAATTTAGACTGTGCTATAACCCTAATTGATAATAATCACTTTCTCTGGACTAGGACAGATTTTAATAATTGGGCTAAATCTCGTAAAAGACTATTACTAGAGGATTTCTATCGAGAAAGTCGTAAAAAATGGCAGATTTTAATCGAGGATAATCAACCCATAGGAGGACAATGGAACTTTGATAAACAAAACCGCAAACCGCCCAAGGATGGATTAAAAACTGCTGCTCCTCTTTGGTTTGAACCCGATGAAATTACTCTTCAGGTTATCGCTGATGTGGAAGCTTTAGATATTCCTAAATATGGAAAAATCAAACCTTTTCGCTGGGCAGTAACCCGCCGACAAGCTTTACAAGTCTTGGAGCATTTTATTACTAATTGTCTGCCCAACTTTGGACCCTACCAAGATGCGATGGTAACGGGAGAAGAAACCCTCTGGCATTCCCTATTATCTCCCTATCTTAATCTAGGATTACTAACGCCGTTGGAAGTGATTCAAGGGGCAGAAATTGCCTATAAAAAAGATAATTTAGCCCTAAATAGCATCGAAGGATTTATCCGTCAGGTGTTGGGATGGCGGGAATATATGCAGGGGATTTATCATTATTTGGGAGAAGATTACGCTAATCATAATTGGTTTGAGCATCAACAACCCTTACCGGCTTTCTTTTGGGATAGTAACCAAACCGAGATGAATTGCCTCAAACAAGTATTATCACAGGTGGAAAATACTGGTTATGCCCATCATATTCAAAGATTAATGATTTTGAGCAATTTTGCCTTAATTTTTGGTTGCTCTCCCCAAGAGATTGAAAACTGGTTTCATAGTGTTTTTATCGATGCCTACGATTGGGTAATGCAGACTAATGTACTGGGAATGGGACAATTTGCCGATGGGGGAATTCTCGCTTCTAAACCCTACGCTTCCTCGGCCAACTATATTGATAAAATGAGTGATTATTGTCGGGGTTGTCTGTATAAAAAAAATGAACGAGTCGGGGATTTAGCCTGTCCTTTTAACTTTCTTTACTGGGATTTTTTGGCACGACATCGAGAAAAATTAAAATCCCAAGGTCGAGTTAATATGATTTTAGGTCATCTCGATCGAATGTCGGCAGCTGAACTTAATCAAATGCGCTGCCAGTCCAACCAATTAAGAGCTATCAGTAGTCAGGAGTCAAGAGTCAGGAGTCAGGAGTCAGGAGTCAATAGTCAATAGTCGGTCGTCGGGAGATTATAGCGTTTTTCACACCTGTGTGGTACATTTAAACTTTTGCTGATTAAGCTTTTCAACATCGATAATGTACCTCTTGCAAACAGGAAACGCTATATCTTTATTTATTCTCCCTTCTCCCCACTTCATAATTCATAATTCATAACTCATAATTCCCATCTCCCCACTTCCCCAAACCCCAACCCCAGTATGATAATTGCTATATGAGTAAATCAAAAGAAAAAAACCGGATTGCCTATCAGGAATTTGGAGATAAAAGCAATTCTCAAGCTTTTGAGCGTTCCATTCCTGAATTACCCCCAAATCAGCAGAATTTGCGAGTTCAAACCTCCCGCTCCGGTCGTGCGGGAAAAACCGTTACCATAGTTACAGGTTTTCAATGCCAAACCGAAACTCTGACGAAATTATTAAAACAGTTAAAAACTGCTTGCGGAACGGGTGGTACAGTTAAAGAAAATGCCATTGAGATCCAAGGAGATCATCGCCAAAAAATTCTACAAATTCTCATTGAATCGGGTTACAAAGCCAAAATTAGCGGAGGATAGCTAAAAATCATGATTCCCTCTTGGTTGCTTATCGGTGTCGTGGGATTTTTGGTCGCGTTAGCTGGGGGATTACTCAATTCTCGCGATGTACGTTGGTTTGCGCGATTGCGTCGTCCCGATTGGTTAACCTTTGAAAGATTAATCCCTCTTATCTGGACAATTATCTATATTTGTGGGGCAATTTCTGCTTATTTAGTCTGGGAAGCTCAACCGGCTAATCGCTGGTTTTTGATGGCTTTTTATCTGTTGGTGGAATTGACTATTACTGCCTATACTCCCGTCACCTGTAAACTACGCAGTCTCAAAGCGGGAACGATTATCGGAGGTACGGGTTTTTTCTTGGGTTGTCTTCTGGCGCTATTGGTTTTCCCTGTTTCTTCTTGGGCGGGCATCCTACTCCTACCCTACCTGATTTGGAGTCCGATCGGTACCTATGTGACTTGGGAAATGATCCATCTCAATCCTGGGGATGTATAGATAGGTAAAGTGGGATGGGTTAATTTTTAACCCATCCCACAGATCTTATTGCCATCTACCAACTTTAAAATCTAGACTGTTTTTTCCGCTCTAACTCGCTCTACCCTGCGAGGAATGGAGCAATCAAGGAAGTTAGGAACCTCCTGACGACAGTGAGGACAATACCAGTAGGCACGACCAACCACAAGGTGACGAAGGGTAATTCCCGAACATATAGGGCAGTTGTGCATGGATTGTTAGACTAATTTTAAAAGCTTTTAAAATTGTCCTACCTCCTACTGCGATTTTAAACAAAATCGCCGCTCTTTAACTCTAACTTTAGGTAGAAACCTAGTGTTTCTTTCGATAGACTTCCCAGAAAATACCTAAGGATGAGGACGGAAAAGATGGGAGTGTTGCGGGTGATAAAGTTGCGATCGAGTTCCTGTAATCTGGTTTAAAGCGGGACTAATTAGATAAAGGGTAGTTCTAGTTAAATTTTCCCGATGGGTTAATTGGGCCATCTCTGACAGGGGGACAACCCAGATTTTTTCGTCGGGCCAACCGAGACGGAAACAAACGGCCACTTGTTGCTCTGGCTGGTAGTATTTTAGGAGTTTTTCCTGGGCTTTGTCAACATGACGGGCGGCTAAATATAGGCATAAACTGGCTTTATGAGCGGCTAAAGAGGCTAATTCTTCACTTTCTGGCATGGGAGATGCTTTTCCTTCCACCCGGGTTAGAATAATTGTCTGGACTAATTCCGGAATCGTTAATTCTAGGGCCAATTTAGCCGCTAATCCTTGAAAGGCACTAATTCCGGGGATTAGCTGAAAGGGAATATCTGCTGCTGTCAAAAGATGAATTTGTTCTTGGATGGCACTATAGAGACTTAAATCCCCCGATTGCAGTCGCACCACCGCTAAACCCCGACGCACGCGATCGATCATTAAAGGGATAATTTCCTCTAGGGTGATGCTACTGGTGGGAATTAACTCGGCATCTTGACGAGTATCCTCAAGAATCTGTTTAGGGACGAGGGAATTAGCAAAGAGGATAACATCGGCTTTTTGGAGAATTTTATAGGCTTTTACCGTCAATAATTCCGGATCTCCGGGGCCCGCACCAATAAAATAGACGGCCGGGAGGAGAGCAGAGGAGTCAATTAAAGTCATACTAAATCCTGTTTACAAGGGGTGTGGGGTGTGGGGTGTGGGGTGTGGGGTGTGGGGAGAATAAATAAAAACAATCTCCTGAATACTGTCTCCTGACTCCTGAATCCTATCATTAACCTGAACATTTGTATTTAATTAGGGTGAATGACTATAATTAATGATAAAGCACAGTCAGCATTGACAATGATTAGCGATCAATCTCTCCCCCCCCAAAATATTGAAGCGGAAGAATCTATCTTAGGTGGTATTTTACTAGATCCAAAAGCGTTAGGTAGAATCAGTGATTTTTTAATTCCAGAAGCTTTCTATGTGAAAACCCATCAAGATATTTATCGTGCGGCGCTTGCTTTACAAGGGAAGGGAAAACCGACGGATTTAATGACGGTTAGCAGCTGGTTACAGGATAATTATCTGCTGGAAGAAATCGGGGGAATGCCGCGATTGTTACAATTAATTGAGCGCACTGTCTCGGCTGCCAACATCGATCGCTATGCTGAATTAGTGATGGATAAATATATGCGTCGTCAGTTAATTTCCACCGGGGGAGAAATTATTGAGTTAGCCAGGGATACGACGCTAGAATTAGAAAATGTTTTCGATGAATCGGAACAAAAGATTTTTCGTCTCACCCAAAAACGACCCCAGGAGGGTTTAATTTTTCTGGGGGATACTTTAATCGAAACTTTTAACGAAATTGAGAAGATGCAGGAGACGACCACTCTACCCGGTATCGAAACTCAATTTTATGATCTCGATGCGATGACCAGTGGTTTACAACCCTCGGATTTAGTTATTATCGCGGGTAGGCCTTCCATGGGAAAAACTTCTTTTGCTCTTAATATTGCCTATAATATCGCTCAACAGAATTTACCTGTGGCTGTCTTTAGTTTGGAGATGTCCAAGGAACAATTAGCCCAACGTTTGTTATCGAATGAGGCTAAAATCGAAAGTAATCGGATTCGCTCGGGCCGTTTGGGACAAAATGATTTAGAGAAGGTTCTTGGGGGACTAGAAAAGTTATTAAATTTGCCCATATATATCGATGATAGTGCCAATTTAAGTGTAATTCAAATGCGTTCCCAAGTGCGGCGTTTACAGGCAGAAAAAAAGGGGCAAATGGGATTAGTTTTAATCGATTATCTGCAATTAATGGAAGGGGGCGGTGATAATCGTGTTCAGGAACTTTCTAAAATTACCCGCAGTCTTAAGGGTTTAGCGAGAGAAATTCATGCTCCGGTAATTGCTCTTTCTCAGTTAAGTCGCGCCGTGGAATCTCGCAATAATAAAAGACCGATGATGTCCGATTTACGCGAGTCGGGATGTTTAGCGGGTGATAGTTTAGTTGAGTTAGCCGCTCCTCGTGCTAAAGTGCCAATTTGTCAGTTAGTGAATTGCTCTAATTTTACGGTTTTTGCTCTTAATGAGGAAACAATGAAATTAGAAAAAGCACTGGTAACTAAGGTCTTTTCCACAGGATTTAAGCCAGTTTTTCGATTAACAACTCGTTTAGGTCGCACGATTAGAGCTACAGCCAATCATAAATTTTTGACTGTCCACGGTTGGCAAAGATTAGATGAATTAAATATCGGTAATTATATCGCTTTACCTCGCTCTCTGAGTAATTCAGACCTAAGGTTTAATTGGGATGAAGTTATGGCAATTCAAGCGGATGGAGAGACAGAAGTGTATGATTTAACAGTAGATAAACTGCATAATTTTATTGCCAATAATATCATCGTCCATAATAGTATCGAACAGGATGCGGATTTAATTATGATGTTATACCGAGATGAATATTATAACCCCGATAGTCCCGATCGAGGTGTGGCCGAAGTAATTATTACTAAACACCGTAACGGTCCCACCGGCACAATTAAGCTACTTTTTCAACCAGAATTTACCAAGTTTCTTAATCTTAAACAAAGTCGCTCTAATTATTAAAATGAAAGCAACTATTAATTATAAAACTCCCAATTGGCTCTTAATACTTTTGGCAATTATCCTAACTCTCGGTGTGGTTTTTCGTTTTGCGAATATCGATAAAAAAATCTATTGGCATGATGAATCCTACACCACCATTAGAACCACTGGTTATCAAGCAAAGGAAATCGCTGATACTATCTTTCAAAACCGTCTTTTATCTACCACAGAATTAGGAAAATTTCAACAACTGAAACCAGAAAGTAATGTTTTTGACACAATAAAATCTCTCGCTAAAGAAGACCCTCAGCACCCACCTTTATACTTTATTATCTCTCGCTATTGGGAAAAAATATTCGGTTTTTCTCCCGTTTATTCCCGCAGTTTAGCGATTGTTTTTAGTCTTCTCTCCCTGCCATTTATTTACTATCTATCCCTAGAATTATTTGCGGCAAAGTTAACGGCAATTTTAGCAGTAATTTTATTAGCACTCTCTCCAGTTGATATAATATTTGCTCAAATGTCCCGTCAGTATAGTCTTTTGGTTTTGTTAACGATAATCAGTCAATTACTGCTGTTAAAATGCCTCAAAAAAAGAACTCTTGTTAATTGGTCTTTATATACCTTATCTAATACTCTCGGACTCTACACCCATCTCTTTTTTATTCTCAACTTATTTGCTCAAGCAACCTTGATAATTTGGTATCTTGTTATGAAACCAGAGCGAAAAAATAACTTGATATTTTTCCTGTTATCTGGGTTAACGATGATGATTTTATATATACCCTGGTTACAGGTTTTTTTAACTAACTCTCAAAGGGCCTTTAACTCCACCAGTTGGGCTGCCGTTAACTATCTCGATTGGGGATTTATCAGTAAATTATGGCTCTTAACTTTTACTTCTCCATTTAGCGATAGCGATTTTGGTTTTAATAACATCTTCACCTATATATATAGAATGATTTTTTTAATCTTAACTATCTATGCTTTTGAGCGAGTTTATCGCTACAATAACCCGATAGCTTTTACTTTTCTGATTACCTCAACCCTAGTACCTTTCCTAGCTTTAGTCATTCCCGATCTAATTTTGACCACCACTAGATCAACTGTCACCCGTTATCTAATTGCGACCTTTCCTACTATCTATATAACTGTGGCTTTTTTCTTGTCACAATTGCTTAATCAAGGTAAATTTTTAGGTAAAATTATCTTGACTTTTCTGTTAACTGCTAGTATAATATCGAACTTCAATAATGCTCTTTCCGAAACCAGTTGGGCAAAAGTTCCTAGTTATTGGAATGGCGAAGTTGCGAGAAAAATCAATGCTGTACCTAAGGCCATTATTATCAGCGACGAAGGTAATGACTGGACTAACTTAGGTGATTTGCTTTCCCTGAATTATCGTCTTAATGCTGATGTACAATACTTTCTGACTACCACTAACCCCGATACCGATAAGTTAAAAGAAGTCCTAGAAATTCCCCGGGTCAACTTATTTCTTTTTCGTCCTTCCAATCGGTTATTACTGGCCCTAGATCAATTCGATATTCGTCTTGATTATTTCTATCCTCAAGGTCAATTGTGGCGAGGGAAGAAATAGGTAAATATATAAGTAGGTAGGTGTTAGAAGTTGTCAGACACCCCCCTTATCAAGGGGGGCAGGGGGGATCAGAGGCAAAATCTATCTTCAATTTAATTATAACTACTTACTTAAGTAGTAGGACAAAATTAACTTCTTGGTTAGGATAGGCACTCATGCAAGAGGCACTCATGCAAGAGATGGTTAGATATGTCTAATTAATTGTGTCTAGCTATATATTTTGGGTCAATCTAGCCTGAAAGAGTTGAGCAAAGCTGGTATTATAACCAGTTAAAACCGTTAATCTTCACCTTAAAGAAATGACTTTTCTAATTCCGACCAGCGTTTGGCGGCAAATTCTTAAAAAGCTCCCCATACTACTATTCTTAGCATCTTTTCTCATAGTCCTACTATTAGGCTATTTTTCTGCTGCTTTCTCTCAAAGTCGGGATGGCGATATCCGCGGTGTTTGGATCACTACCAACGACACAGCCATGCTGATGGACAGGGATAAACGACAACAGGCGATCGAGCAATTAGTTAATCTTAATTTTAATGCTATCTATCCCGTGGTCTGGAATTCCGGTTATGCTCTCTATCCTAGTGCGATCGCTCAACGGGAAGGAATACAGCCTTTTGTGCCTACGGGAGCGCAGGGACAAGATATCTTGGCAGAATTGGTGGAACAAACCCGTGGAAGGGGATTATTGGTCATTCCTTGGTTTGAATTCGGATTTATGGCCCCTCCCACCTCAGAATTAGCCTTAAAACATCAGGACTGGTTAACCCAAAAACGGGACGGAGGGACCACTTGGGTAGGGGCAGCCGGTGAGGTGGTGTGGTTGAATCCTTTCCGTCCCGAGGTGCAGAATTTTCTGCGGGAATTAGTCTTGGAAGTGGTGGGACAATACGATATTAACGGCATCCAATTCGACGATCATCTGAGTTTACCCAACGAATTCGGCTATGATCCCTATACTATCGCCCTTTATCAACAGGAAACCGAAAAAACGCCTCCGGCTAACCCCCGGGATCCCGAATGGACAAAATGGCGGGCCGATAAAATCACCGCTTTTCTGGCTAATCTCAAAGAATCAATTGAGGCAATTAAACCGAATATACTGCTTTCGATCGCCCCTAATCCCTACGAATTCGCCTATAATGGTCATTTACAGGATTGGCTCGGTTGGGTGCGGCAAGGATTAGTCGATGAGTTGATCGTACAGGTTTATCGTCCCGATCTGCCCAGTTTTCTCAAGCAAATAGAGCGTCCCGAAATTCAGGAAACCCAGCAAACTATCCCCACCGGTGTGGGAGTTTTGACCGGTTTACGCAATCGACCGATTGCCCTACCCTTTATTGAAGAAAAGGTCTTGGCTGCTCGTCAACGGGGTTTAGGGGTGATTTTCTTCTTTTATGAAAGTCTCTGGCAGCAAGCTTTGGAACCTCCAGAAACCAGAAAAGCGGCAATTCAAGCGCTGTTTTCGCAACCCATCACTCCCCGTCTTCCCGTGCTGGAAAATATTCCCTTAGTTAGTACACCTGAACCTATTTACCAGCCAGAACTAACCCCCACACCTCCCCCCTTAGCACCGGACGGGATCGAAATTCCTGTAATTCCCCCTCCGGGTAGTTAATAGCAATTTTTGCCCACAGAGTCAATGCCACTGGCCACTTGACTCCCCCCTGAACGGTTACAAAATTATTTTCATTCTTCGCATTTTGGTGTCCTGTCAAGATAATGATCGTGTTGTTCGGCTCCGTCAGTGGGGAGTTGAGCGATAATTTCTGGCGGAACATCAGCCATAATTTCCTGAGCGATTTGCCAGATGGGTTTACGAGTTTCAGGATATTTTTCTGAGCGTGCCGATAGGAGGAAGTCGAGAACTTCTTGTAGGAGAGGCTCGGAGCTTTTCTCAATTTCCTGGAGGAGTTGTTCTTTGGCTGTCATGGGTGGTTTGGAATGGGGGGATATTCCAGATTATAGAGATTTATCGTGCGATCGCCGCTCTTGTGGCCTTGGGTATGACGTAAAAATTTAGGGTTAGGGCATCGAGAAGCCATTGTTGGATGGGAATATCCAGTGCTAAACGACCTTTTTGATGGGCCAAAGCCATTTCATAACAAGAAATGGGGGATACTCCTACGCTATCGGCTTGTTGAATCTGGGCTGTCCATTCTAAGGGAAATTGCTCAAAGTTTTCATTGATATACCAAAACCAAATATGGGTATCAAGGATGATCATTTTAGGCATTCCCAATCTTCTTGATCCACGATAGGACTGACAATATCCCCTAAGGTTTTGCCTTTACCGATTAAATGAGCAGGGGTCGTGCGTTTTACTTGGGTCGAGAGAGATGGTTCTTCTTCAATGATAATGATGGCGCGAATATTCTGTGCTTTGGGCTTTTCCCCTAGCCATTGGATGCGATCACCTTGGATGGTCACGTCATAATGTTTGAGCATGGTTAAGGTTCTCTAATAATTCTCTTAACTAAGTCTATAATATGACAATGAGAGTCTAAATGTGTTGATAATGACTATTTAATTGAAAGTTGTAACAGTCGTTCAGTTATGGAATACTGATGGGATGAAGCAAAACGACTTACTAATCTTCTTAAACACGGTATAGATTTAGCCGATGTTCCCGCCGTTTGGCTCTTCTGGTTTCTGTGTGGAAATGAGGTCTATACTGATAGTTTATTTAACAAAATAGTCCTAAAAGTCTTTCCCAGTAAACATTTCACGATTTCATAAGCAAAAATTATCACACACAGTCGAGAAGAGCCGCCGTTTTCGATGGGGACCTTTTAACGGTTGAAGATGATCGTCTCGATTATGGAGAGCAGCGTTTTGTTACATTGGGTTTACTAAAAGGGCGAATTATTGCCGTTGTCCATACCGAACGTGAGGATTACACTCGTATTATTTCTGCAAGAAAGGCAACGAAATATGAACAACGAACCTACTTTAAGCAACTCTCAAACTGATTGGCAACGATTAGACGCAATGAGCGATGAAGATATTGATTTGTCAGACTGTCCAGAAATTACACCTGAAATGTTTGCTAAATCCGTAGTGCTGCGAAGTGTCCCCGTAACCAAGGCCAAAGCTGAAGTTACTCTCTCCATTGATAATGATGTATTCGAGTGGTTTAAATCTCAGGGAAAAGGCTATCAAACACAGATCAATCAGTTGCTCCGAGCCTATATGGAAGCGCACCAATAACCATTAAATCTATGGTTTGATTATTATTTCTAATTGCTCCCAAATTAGACCTCTTGCATAATTTTTTTATGGTGTAATATAAGGTTTTGCTTTTTTCTCAATTCTTAGATTGAAGTGGAAAAAAGAATAAAATGTGATCTTAGGTCAGGAAATCATCTATAATTTTGCTATGTTTATTAGCAAAATTATGGATGATCAAAATTTATCAGATGAACAATTCAAACGCCGTTTCGGTGTGTATAAACAAACATATAGAAAGATGGTAGAATCAGTAAAAAGTGTTGAAGCCGAATCTAATTCAGCATCTAAAAGGAGACCGAAACCTAAACTATCTATAGAATAACAAGTTTTAGTAACGTTAGAATATTGGCGAGAATATAGAACATATTTTCACATTGGTACAAGCGGTCGACTATCAGAATCAACTATAGGTCGGATTGTAAATAAGACGGAAAAAATGCTTTGACAATCGGGAAACTTCCGTTTAAAAGGAAAAAAAGCTCTACTAAATCAAGCAGAGATACCTGAGGTAACGGTAATGGATGTAACGGAAACTCCCATTGAACGCCCTCAAAAGAAACAGAAAGATTTTTTTTCAGGTAAAAGAGGTTATCATACTTTAAAATCCCAATTAGTAGCTGATAAAAATACAGAGGAAATTATCTGTGTCTGTTGTGGGAAAGGCAGCGGCCATGATTTTAGTTTATTTAAAAAGAGTCGAGTTCGTTTTCATCCTTTAACTACCAGCATAGAAGACATTGATTGTCAGGGAATAGCTGCATACCATAGGAATAGTTATACACCGAAAAAGAAATCGAAAAATAGAAAATTAACCGAGTTAGAAAAAGAGTATAACAAGGCTTTAGCCAAAGAAAGGATTATCATTGAACCTATAAATAGGAAACTCAAAATCTTGAAAATCTTATCTTGTAAATATCGGAATCGTCGTCGAAGATATAGTTTAAGAGTTAACTTGTTGGCGGCTATTTATAACTATGAGTTAGGGATAGGTATAGCAGCTTCTTGCCTCAGACAGTGATACAATTCAGACTTGAATTGGCCTCAGCGCCTCTCGAACCTAGGAAATTAATTTGGCACGACTACTTAATTTCTACGGGTTCTAAATTATCAGCAGGAGTAAAACCAAAGAGACGGGAATAGAAATAAAATTCTGCATCTAATGCTCGTTTTATCGATTCAGCTTGACGAAATCCGTGTTGTTCTCCCGCAAAGGGAACGTAAGCAACGGGTAAACCTTTCGCTTTTAAAGCTTCTACCATCATTTCCGCTTGATTGGGTGGAACCACTCGGTCTTCTAAACCTTGGAAAAAGATTACCGGACAGGATAACTGAGCGGTAAAATGAATAGGCGATCGCTGATAGTAAATTTCCTTTTCTTGAGGATAAAGTCCCACCAATTTATCTAAATATCTCGACTCGAATTTATGGGTATCGTTGGCTAAAACCTCTAAATCACTAACTCCGTAATAACTAGCTCCTGCTTTAAAAGTATCATGAAAAGTTAAGGCCGCTAAAGTTGTATAACCACCGGCGCTGCCTCCGGAAATTGCCAATCTTTCCCCATCGACTAATCCCTGATTAACCAAATATTTTGCCCCGTTGATGCAGTCTTCCACATCGACAATTCCCCAATTTCCCAGCAAACGCTGACGATATTGACGACCATAACCCGTACTACCGCCATAATTGACATCTAGATAGCCAAAGCCGCGACTGGTCCAGTATTGCACCCGCAGACTTAAACTAGAGGTCGCCGCAGCCGTCGGTCCACCGTGACTTTTGACTAAAAGGGGCGGTAATTCGCCATTGGGGGCGGTATAATCGGGGTTTTTGGGGGGATAATACCAAGCATAGGCCGTTAGTCCCTCACTGGTGGGAAAAGCGAGCATTTCCGGAATCGAGAAATAATCGCTAGAAACAGTTAAATTACTAGAAGATTTGAGAACTTCTCTCGTTCCTGTGGCTAAATCCATTGAGACAACCGCCGTTACTTCCCTGAAAGAACCGCCAATAAAAACTATTTTACTCTCCCTGACTTGTAGGGAAGAAATGTTAGTATCAGCAGTGATAATTTCTCGGAATTCTCGATTAACAGTATCGATAGTTCCTAAATACCAACGGCCATCTTTTGTATAGCTACAAATAATCTGGGATTCCCCAGCAAAGCCGTAGTTAGATAAACCAAAAACCCAATGAGGGTAGGCAAATTCAGCATCAATTGGTTCGATAACTGGTTCGATTTGTTCATCGTGTTTAAAGCAATAAAAGTTCCAGAAATCATTACGATCGCTGGTAAAATATAAATGTTGATCGGCGGACCAGCGCGGTTCACACACCGACTCATTTTCACCACCAGCAATGACCCGAATATTACTCAAATAAAGATTATTAATATCCGCCACCCAGAGAAAAGAACTATCCCAGGGCATATTAGGATGATTCCAACTAATCCAAGCTAATCGAGAACCGTCGGCACTTAAGCGAGGAGAGGTATAAAAATCATCGCCTGATACTAAAGTTTCTATTTCTCCCGTATCTACATCGATGCTGACAATACTATTAACTGGTTCCCGATCTTTTTGGCTATGATCTTCACAAATACAGATTAAACGATTGCGAAATTTATCGAGAATTAAATCCGCATAACGACAGGAATTTTCTGGGGTGAGAGGTTGGGGTAAACTATCAGCAGTTTGGCGATAAATTCTTTGGTCAGCAAAATTACAAAAATAGATAATTCCGGCAACAATTAGATAGGAACCTCCCCCGTATTCATGGACACGAGTTCGCACATTAAAAGGCCCTGGAGTGATGTCTGTAGTTGTGCCGTCGGGGTTTAATTTAACTAAAACATTTCGCCCCTTTTCCTGTGGTCTGCCTTCTAACCAATAAATATCTTCTCCATCTAGAGTTACACCGCCAAGACTAATCGATGCTGCCACAATTAGATCGGAGGTAATCGGCGATTTCCAGGAACCGTAAGCTGATATTTGATTAGACATTTTCTACTAAAGCAGTGATCTTAATGGTGAACTAACTTGATCAGGAACGCTGATAAATTAAGAGAATTCCCAGTAAACAGGACAAGGTAGGGATTGGTTGCATCCCTACCTAACTCTCTGTTTTTCTGCAATCGGAGCGGCGGGATTCGAACCCACGACCCCTACTACCCCAAAGTAGTGCGCTACCAAGCTGCGCTACGCCCCGATATTGAACCTTAACCATCATAGCGATAATCGCAGCATTTTGCAAGCTTTTTTTTTCTTCCTTTCTCCCCCATTCCAGGAATTAGCGGCCAGCTATCTAGCTAATTGGGGAATACGTCCTTTTAATCCCGTCATTAATTGCAGGGCAAACAATTTCAACGGGGGGAAACCGCGCATCATTGCCAATCCGAGACGACGGATGACAACGATAGGCGGCCAGTTATTGGAGAACAGGCGATCTAGAAAATCTGTGAAGCCTAAAATCGCTAAATTCTCCGATCTACGCCATTTTTCGTAGGATTTTAGGGTAGAAAGCGCTCCGATATCCCCTTGCTTTTCCACTGCTTCCTTTAATACCTGCGCTAAAGCGGCCGCGTCGCGAATGCCTAAATTTAAACCTTGACCACCGACGGGATGACAACAGTGAGCGGCATCACCAATTAAAGCCAGTCGGGGTTTAACATAAGTATCACTCTGCATTAACTGTACGGGAAAGAGAGCGCGGGGGCTAACTAATTCGAGTTTTCCCAGTAATCCCCCCGTATATGCTTCTAATTTCTTGATAAATTCCGCTTCGGGCATTTCTTGCAGTTTTTTCGCTTCCCCATGGGGATTTGTCCAAACGATCTGACAGCGATTACCCTGGAGCGGTAAAATGCCCATCGGACCGGTGGGCCAAAATCTTTCAAAGGCGGTATCGTTGCGATCGAGTTGATGTTTAATGGTGAAAGCGACACAGGATTGCCAATATTTCCAACCTTTGGTTTTAATTTGCGCCCCTTGCCGGATAGCGGATCTGGCTCCATCGGCCCCGATGACTAATTTTGTGGTGATTTTTCGGGTTTGACCGGCTTCTTCCAGGGTGACAGTGGCTGTTTCTGCTCCGTACTCCACTTCTAACACTTTGGCAGGGGATAACCAGTCAATGCGATCGCAATCTTGGCCAGCATTGTGCAGGGCGGTTAAAATCACTTGATGTTCGCCCACATAGCCCAAATAATCGGTTTTTAGCTCATCGACCACAAAGGGGACAAAAATCGGGTAATCGGCATCAGAAAGGCGAATATGACGAAATTTACCGATACTGGGCGAGATTTTATCCCAGATACCCAAGCCTGTAAAAATCCGGCTCGACATCAGCGAGAGGGCATAAGCTTGACGACGGGAGGCGGCCACCTCTAGGGGACGTTCCTCGATCATAGCGATATTTAATCCTGTATTTTTTAAGGCCACCGCTAGGGTGGTTCCGACTATACCACCCCCGACAATGATTAAATCGTAGCTGTCCCGTCCTAACATATAAATATTTTTCTCAAAGATCATCAATGACTACAATGATCTATTCTGACACGATTTTCGGGGTTGCTGTCGGGTTTGATTCTCTTGACCCTACCTACCATAGACTTTAAAGGGTTTTGTCCGTCGCTGAGAGTTTCGGGTTATCGCTCTTCCTGGAGTTTCGGAAGGGCGATAACAAGCTGCTACAAGCCCTGTTGGCTGATGCTCCTGAGGCGCCAGTCTTCCTCGATACCCCGACGGGTAATCTGGCGGTGCTGGCACTTGCCCGCCGTTGGGGATATGTTTGGGGCAACAAACCGAGAACTTGGCTAAAGACATAACCCGCAAGATCAAGTTTTTTTAACTCTCATCAGATGCGAATGCGTCAAGGCTTTTTTGAGTCCAATTGTCCAGAGCAGTATTGATAGAGTTAAAAACTCCCATTGTTTCGAGCATATTCCCCTGCAACTTTTCTTGAAGTTCGCTAAAAATACTGGTTTGGACATTGAATAGATCATCTACTTTTTGAGCGCCCTTTAAGATCTCTAGATACTTGGCTGTAGTTTCTAGATAGAGGCGCATCAATTCTGCTTGCTTTAGTCCGAGACTGGTCATCGAACTTACATAAATTTCACCCAAGTCCTTAAAAGAATCAGAGGTTGCCTGTAAATTCACCAGCTTCAGTTGGCTTTGAAATAGTTCATTAATACTATCAGTATAAACTTCCCCCAATTCTTTGGTCAAGCTTAGATAACCCTTGCTTAGTTCAGCGAAGGCGCTGGGGTTAACAAAACTTGTTAACATGGCATCCATCGCGTTCACATTAGTGGCCGTAATATTCTTGAAGGACTCTATTGCCAATTTGTTCGAGTCAATCCACTGTTTAACTAGCTCGTTTTGCATGGTAGTTTCCTCGTAAACTGCTTAATGTATTTCTCTGTCTGTGCCAGCAAAAAGATTAAATTATTGAGGGCGCGGTTCGGCCAACCGTTCTAACATAGCGACAATTGCCCTCATCTGGGGAGACTCTCTAGTATAAAAGACAGGATTATCTGGGTCTGCACTAGAATATCCCCAAAAATCCCAGCATCCCTGGGGATTGTAAGGGATTGATGCTGACGGTTCAACCTGGGGATATAGGACAATTATCCTATTGGTATCAGCTATTTCATTGTAACCGGTTTTAGTGTAGTAAGTATCATCAATTTCCGTTGCCCCCTGTTTGCAACCATGAATAGCTACATGAACTTTGCAGCTTTCTTTTTTACAGGCTTCAGGTACATAAACATAAGCCTCCCGACTCATACTCGTCTTTTTACCGTCAATAAACTCGTTCTGGTCAAACCGAATAATCTTGCCACTTAATCTATTAGAGTCAACTGGTGGATTCAACTTGCCATAAATATGCCCTAAAATCCGATGGGATTGCATGAAATCGCAGTCGTTTATAAAGGGTGACTTAGTATCTGAACATGACACCCTAGACTCCTCGACAATTATGGCATGACCGGCATTGATATTCTTGTCGTATTTAATATTTTCTGAGGGCAAGCCGGCAGCTTGATAAAAATCTTTTACTTTGTCAACTACGACAGTTTTAACTACGCGATCATTTGAACCACTGAATAGATAGACTCGATCATCTTTTAAGTTGTTGAGATCGGCAATTTTGTTGGCACGGGCCAGTTTTTGAGCTTTTTTAAATAATCTTTTCCCATCCGGTCCTACTGACTCAGTCAGAGGATTCATGCAAGTTGATGTCGCTTGCTCGAAAAATTGCTCTGGATCCGTCTCGTAAGAACCTACACAATAAAAAGGACCGCCAGCAATAATACCTGCTCCTACCAGTCTATCTGAGTAGGCGACATGGAATTGAGCCGTCATGAAAGCCCCTGATGAAAGGCCAGAAACAGATGTTTGGCTTAAATCTGCCTGATAACCAGATAGCTTGGGTGCTTCCTCGGCCAAGACCGCCCCATTGAAGCTAAAAATACTAAAAATCAAAACAGCCAGTAGTTTTAATCCTGCCTTAATCATAAGACCTCTTGCAAAAATCGGAACCTATGATATTAAGATAAAGTCGAACAAGATCGAATGATATTAAGATAAAGTAAAACACATCGAACTTTGAAAACCCACTTGCCACTTCCCACTTTGCTGTACTTTTTAAACAGGATTTGGTATAACATATCTGGCTAATCTCTGGCAAGAGTGCCTCTCTTAACTAGCAAATCACCATGGAACTTGATCAACGAATAGCCGATTTTTATGACTCCTCTAGTGGACTGTGGGAAAGGATTTGGGGCGAACATATGCACCATGGTTACTACGGTCGGGGCGGCAAGATTAAACTCGATCGCCGTCAGGCACAAATTGATTTAATAGAAGAATTATTAACTTGGGGAAATGTCACCAGTGCTAATCAGATTCTCGATGTCGGTTGTGGCATTGGTGGCAGTAGTCTTTATCTGGCCGAAAAATTTCACAGCCAAGCGGTGGGGATTACTCTATCCCCGGTACAAGCCGCTAGAGCCAGCCAAAGAGCGCAAGAGTTTAATTTAGAAGAAAAAGTGAGTTTTTGTGTGGCTGATGCCCTAAAAACCCCCTTTCCTGACGATAATTTTGATCTGGTCTGGTCATTGGAAAGTGGCGAACATATGCCCGATAAAAGGCAATTTCTGCGGGAATGTTATCGGGTTTTGCAGCCCGGGGGCACTTTTTTGATGGCCACTTGGTGTCATCGTCCCACCACTTCCCTCGCCGGTAATTTAACGGAAGGGGAGATTAAACTATTAAACGAGATTTATCGGGTTTATTGTCTCCCCTATGTGATTTCTTTGCCAGAATACGCCGATATTGCCCGTGACATTGGCTTTCGAGACCTAAAAACCGATGATTGGTCTCTATCGGTGGCCGCTTTTTGGGATGTGGTGATTGACTCGGCCCTCAGCACAGATGCGATCGCTGGTTTGTTAGCAAGCGGTTACACTACTATCCAAGGAGCTTTATCTTTAGGGTTAATGCGGCGCGGTTACGAGTCGGGTTTAATTCGTTTTGGCTTACTGCAAGGGAAAAAATAAAGGCCGCTCTCTCCCTTTCTTTTTAACAAAACTTAACAATTATTGGCAAAATTTTGCTTGCTTTTGTGGGGAGATTTTGAGATAATATTTTTAAAAGATTTTATTCATAATGGTAATATTTGCAGTTGCTGGAATTTGCACAGATTCCCATTATAAGAAAAGCATAACGCAAACCGCCGCCAAAGTCAAGTCCTTTCCCATACTTATGGGTGCGAATTTCCTGGAATCAAAAAAAGGGCTTTGGTGGGGGGGCAGGTGTTGGGGAGATTTTTGCTGTGTTCAGTGAACAGTTATAAGTTATCGGGTAGAACCGGGGAACGAGATAATGCTCTAGAAGAATTGACTTTTTCAGGATTGCCTGAGCAATTTCAGCCAGATTTACCGAAATATATTCCCCCGAAGCAGCGAACCTGATTCCCCATTTTTTTAGGGAACGATTGTATGGGGTAACTTTCGTTCAGCCCGACAAGAGCCAAAAAATTGCCAGTAGAATTGCTAGGAGGCTCCCAAGAGGAGCTTGATTCCGATGGCTCAGGGCAGATTTGAACTGCCGACCTTGGGCTTATGAGTCCCCTGCTCTGACCAACTGAGCTACTAAGCCGTTGTTTACACAGTTATCAATCATAACACACAATCACCCAGTTGCACAAGAGCAAAAAAGGGAAGATTTTTTCTTCCCTTTGCGGGCATCTTTAACGTCTGCCTGGCAGGAAAGCCATGGGGTTGACTGCGCCCTGGCCGGAGGGGTGAACCTCGAAATGTAGGTGGGGGCCGGTGCTAAAACCGGTGCTACCCATCTGAGCGATTGGCTCGCCTTGCTGAACAGTTTGGCCGCGACGCACCAGCAGACGGCTGTTATGGGCATAGAGAGTGGTGCTACCATCGGGGTGACGCAGTTTCACCAGATTGCCATAACCGCCAGAATTCCAACCGGAGGCGATTACTTCACCGGCGGCCGCCGCCACAACCGGTGTACCCACTGGACCGGCGATATCGATGCCGCGATGAGGTCTGCCCCAGCGCCAACCGAAACCGGAGGTTAACACACCTCTAGTGGGCCAGATAAAGCCAGTAAAAATAGGGGCGGGATTAGGTAAATACTCATCGGGATTAGCGAGGGGAGGAAGGGAAGGTTCTACGGTTTCGCCGACGGGAATTCGTAGGCGATCATTATATTCTTCCACATTGGTAGGAGCCGAACCGATAATCTGTGGGGGGGTGCTTTGGTTAGAACGAGAACGAAGGGCAGCCCATTGGGGATTAGGGGTTATTTGCCGATCATCGACGGTTTCTGCGGGATTATCGACGGGAATAGCGATACTTTTCTGGGTTTCCGAAAGGTTAGTTTCCCGCAGATTAGCCACCTCTTGGCGCAATCTTTCCCGATAGCTGCCGGTGATATTTTCGGGGAATTCTTCCGTCTCCGTGGTGGCGGTGGCGGCGGGCAAATTTTGTCGATTGCTGGGGTTAAAGGACAATCTCTGGCGATCGCCGACCAAGGGAGTAAGATTTTGATTAACTCTAGCGTTGGCAGAGCGGTCGGGAATCACTAGGGTTTGATTAACTTTAATCCGGTTGGGGTTGTCAATGCCGTTTTCCCTGGCTAATTCGGCGGGGGTGATGCCGAGAGCGCGAGCGATCGTGTTTAAGGTATCCCCTGGCCGAACCCGATAAACTTGGTTTTCTGGGGGAACTATGACCCGAGGATTGGGAACGGCGGGAATTTCAGTCACAGGAGCCGGATTTCGTAGGGCAACGCTGGGAATTTCCGGTCTGCTTGTCAAGGGAGGATTAACGGCAATTGTGGCTATCGGGCGATCGCTTTCAGGGGTGGGAACGGGAATCGGGATCACCTGGCTGGTTGGTCGGGGCGATTCTTCGGGAGCAATAACGGGAATCTCGACAGTGGTTGGCGAATTATCGGGAACGAGAGCGGTAGTTTCGGTGACGATTACTGTTTCCCCGGAATCGGACTGATGGGGGATTTCCTGGGTCCGTAGGGCGGCCAAACTTTCTTGGAGACGTTGACGGGTTTGACGCAGACTAGCAGAGGAACTATCCAACTGCTCAGGAGTTGCTGCCGGGGCTGCCGGGGGCAACTGCTCAGGAGTGGGAATTTTTAAGGTTTGTCCGATAATCAGATCGGATTGGGGGGGGAGATGATTGCGGGTAGCGATCGCTGTAGGGGTAGTTTGATAGGTGTCGGCTAAACTCCACAGGGATTCTCCCGGTTTTACCTGATGCTCAACCACTGATGTGGCGATGAATTTGACGGTAGCAAGTGCTTGGGATTGGATTATTTGCGGTTCTTTTAGTTTTTTACCCGCATCCTTGGCTTTTTGGGACAGGTCGATCACTTCCCATTCTAAGGGTACAGAATTGGCGGCCTGGGCTGATTCTGAGGTGGAGTTGAGAATGCTAGGTACTCCCAGAGAGAGTGCTAATCCCAGTAGAGCAACTGAGTAACGGACTCGGTTAGACTCAGCAGTGCAATTCTGTTCTGGGGTAGCGGATGTCATGGGGTTGGGGATAAAAGTCTCTTTCAAACAGACCTCCTGTGGTGTAAAGAGTTAGCTAGAGCCAGTGGATTAAGCCGATGATTCTAGCTTTCAGCATTAGCCTTGAGGCTAGAGTAGAAGTTAGGCAACTTTCTTTTTAGTCAAAATACCTAAAGGTGACTTTTAGGAGAGATTAACTTAGATTTTGAAATTATGCAAGTCTCCCTCTGACTATTAGCATCGGGATCACGGCAAGTTGGTGACATTTTGAATGTCCAGATTGACGATGCTCTATCTCAGTTGTTCCAAGCTGATCAGCATTTTTGGTCTTGCCAATTTTTGCCAGTTTTTTGATAGAAATTTTTTATCTGTTTGGCAATTTACAAAGAAATTATTAATCATTCGCCGCTCGACAGGAAACAAGGGGCAACGATGGCTATTCAAGGTCAATACCGGATAAATAGGGTTTGCCGAAAAAATTTTTTCTGGGGGCAGGGTGTGGGGTGTGAGGTGTCGGTCGTCCATAGCCAATTAGGTGACACTTCGTCTTGATGAGAAAAAGGCTGTCAGCATTTCCTTGGCTAATTCAAGGATGGTGAGCGCCTGTTCCTGATCGAAAATTTGGGTTGAAAACCCCGCCCTTTAGCGGAGCGGAGGGCGGCTTGATTACTTTAACTTTTTAATCCAATCCCTGACAACTTCGGCAGCCGAAATTTGTTTTTGTTGAGCATACCGTTTGAGTTTTTCTAGTTCTTCGTCAGAAAGTCGCACTTGTAAGATATTAGGTCTTGACATTGTGTTGTAAATAGGCTACAGTGCCAGCATACCAAAGGCAGCCTCCTTTAAGTTAAACCGCCCGTGAGCGGCATAAAAAACACATATATGCTCCTGCTAGTGGTTGGGCTTCCTTGCACAGAGGTGCGGATAACCTCTTAAAAACCCATGCACTCTAACGAGTACCGAAAACTAGCACCGATAACCTTGAAAACTTAAACTGTAGGGTAGGGCATACCCGAATAGTATAATCGGTAAACCCGAACGTCAATGTAAAGATTGTGGTCGTCGGTTTGTGATCAACCCCAACGATAAAACTATCTCACCGGAGACTAAACAATTAATTGATCGGCTATTTCTGGAGCGAATTTCTCTAGGAGGTATTGCGAGAGTGACAGGCATAAGTTGATCATGGTTACAAAATTATGTCAACAATAAATTGGCTGCTGTTCCCCGTCAGATAAGGGCGGGCTGAAAAAACCAAGGTGAAATTCACCGGAGAAGGTGATGAGATATATAGCGTTTTTCAGTCTGCTGAGGTACAAAAGTTATGGGTTTTAGGCACTCATGCAAGAGGCAGAAGGCAAAAGGGAAGAAAAATAGGTGTAAGCTAAAACGCACTTAAACCACCTAAAATAGAAATAGTAACTTGAGAAAAATCCTACTTATGCCAGCCAAAGATTTCCTAGACTTAGAAGAAAAGAAAAACTTACAAAAAGCTCTTAAAGAAGAAGAAAGAGCAGAGG
>NZ_JAPZRB010000561.1:0-15362 GCF_027531105.1 Microcystis sp. LE18-22.4A | reverse complement strand
TGGTCGAGGGAATCAACAATAAACTTAAACTAATAAAACGGAGAGGCTATGGCTTTAGAAACTTTCGGAATTTTTGGGTTAGAAGTATGTTATCTTGGCATCTTGTCTGTTGATTTAGCATAAAGGGTAACGAAGAGCCATGTTAATCCGTGTTGGTTATGAATTTGGCTTTGATGCCCCCTTACCCGTGGTTATGTTGTTAAAACTTTATCTACACCCCTCAATTTTAGCTCAAGTTAGACAATCGGAAAACTTGCAGGTGGAACCGGCAACAAAAATAGAAGAATTTTTAGATAGCTTCGGTAATCGAACCAGTCGTCTAATTTTACCCGCGGGACAGATCCGCATTCACAATGAAGCAGTTATCGAGAATGAATGGAAACCCGATATCGTTAATTGGAATGCCCAAGAAATTCCTTTAGCAGAGTTACCAACCCAAGTTTTTCCCTACCTAATGAGTAGCCGTTATTGCGAAGTAGATTTGCTTGCGGAAATTGCCTGGGAACTTTTCGGACAAACTCCCCCCGGTTGGGCAAGGGTACAAGCGGTTTGTGATTGGGTTCATAGTCACATTCGTTTTGGTTACGAATACGCGCGGGTGACGAAAACCGCCTATGATGTCTATCGGGAAAGAACGGGGGTTTGTCGCGATTTTAACCATCTAGCTTTGACTTTTTGCCGTTGCCTAAATATTCCCGCCCGTTATGCCTCCGGCTATCTCGGAGATATCGGTATTTCTCCCCAACCTCTACCGATGGATTTTAGTGCTTGGTTTGAAGTTTATTTAGACCATCAATGGTACACCTTTGATGCTCGTCATAACACCCCCAGAATCGGGCGGATTTTAATGACTCGCGGCTTAGATGCCGTCGATGCTTCCCTAACAACTTCTTTTGGTCAAGTAAATTTAACAAAATTTAAAGTATGGACGAGCGATGTTTCCCACCTCTATGCTTAATCAGAGTATTTATTAAACCTCTTGCATAATTAATTTTTGAGGGTTCAAAAACGGCAAAAATAAGGATTAAATTGCCTGAAAGTGCCAGCCATTGGAGTGAACGGGGGGAATAAAACCCTACACCCCACACCCTACACCCCACACCCCACCAACAAGATTTTTCAGCAAACCCTACTTAGATAAAAATTACTTTTCTACCTTAACCCGTTGAGTAACGACAACAATCCCATCTCCTTGGATTAAAATCGCCGATAACCAGCGATTTTCCGGTGTTGCCGGCGCTTTTACCCGCTTAAATAAACCGCCGGACTGTAATAATTCCAATTCTAGAGGCTTTGTATTAATATAACGCTCAATATCTACTTTCTCATCGATCGCCGTTCCGGCCAATAAATCATCCCCCAAAGGTTCGCGGACAATCACATCAAAATCAAATTCTTGACCCACTTTCACCCTTTCGGGAATTCTCACTTGAATACTGGGGGGATTTTTGCCGGTGCTTAACTCGACTCTCTCGCTTAAAATCTCCTGATAAACCAGTTTATTCCCTTGAAATTGTTGACGAGAACGAATCGTAGCATTCATTCCCACCACTCGTCCCTGCACCTTTCCCGTCCCGGTAATTTTAGTAATTGTATTGGCCGTTAACTTGTCCCCGGAACGACTCCAAGATTCGAGAGTCGTGGTGTATTGTAGATTGTTATAACGTTCCCAAAAATGAGTTAAAGCCTTTTTAGTTTTTTCGTAGGTCAAGCCATCGGAGTTAGTAAATTTCGGACTATAAAACTCCATTAATTGCTTGAGATTTCGCTCATTAGCCGCCGTTTCGATTTTGGAGATAAGCGTTTTTAAATTAGCCGGAGCAGTTTCTGGCTTTTCGGCCCGCAAACCGGTAGCAAGGGCAAAAGTTAACCCCAAACCTAACAGCAACGATAGGGAAAAATTGAGGGATTGACGAAAAAATTTATCGGGGATCGTGTTCAAGTTACGCATTAGTGATAGTTTGTGTAAGGATCGATAACTATGGTAGATTATTTCATTCTAGGGCTGAATTTCCCCTCTCTCGAATTATGGCACGCACTCCAACCCGTCTATTGATTGCCGCTAGTGGTACTGGTGGTCATTTATTTCCCGCTTTGGCCCTGGCCGAGCGCTTGCCGGATTACGAGATTGAATGGTTAGGAGTTCCAGACCGTCTCGAACAGTCCTTAGTTCCAAAAACCTATCCCCTGCACACCATCCCCATTGAGGGGTTTCAAACCCGTTTGGGGTTAAAAACTCTCAAGATTCTGTTCGGTCAACTGCGGGCCATTTGGCAAGTGCGTAGTTTAATCAAAAAACGTCAGATAGCGGCAGTTTTTACCACCGGGGGTTATATCGCGGGCCCGACCATTTTAGCGGCTCGTTTAGCCAATATTCCCGTCATCCTACACGAATCTAACTACATACCGGGCAAAGTCACGAAAGTTCTCGGTCGCTGGTGCGATACGGTTGCCCTCGGTTTTCAGGGAACCGCCAGCTATTTACCCGGCACTCGCACCACTTGGGCTAGTACGCCTGTACGAGAGCAGTTTCTCATTCCCCAGTCCCTGGATTTACCGATTCCAGAGGATGCTTTTTTAATTGTCGTTGCCGGTGGTTCTCAAGGGGCCGTGGCTCTTAATCAACTTGTGCGACAAAGCGCTCCCCAATGGTTAGAAAAAGGTATTTATATCGTGCATCTCACGGGAGAAAACGACCCCGAAGCGGATAGTTTGCGCCATTCTAACTATTTTTCCCGGCCTTTTTACAACAACATGGCGGGACTATGGCAAAGAGCTAATCTGGCTATCAGTCGCTCCGGTGCCGGCACTTTAACAGAATTAGCGATCACTTGTACGCCTTCGATTTTAATTCCCTATCCTTTTGCTGCCGAAGACCATCAGTTCTATAATGCCCAAGTTTTCGCTGAAGCTCAAGCCGCTTATCTTTACCGTCAAAATGAGTTAACTGCTCAGTTTTTAAGCGAATTAGTCCTCGATTTATGGTCTAATCCCGAAAAATTGGCCGCCATGGCCCAACAAGCTTCTCATCTAGCCATTAGTGACAGTGCCGATTTATTAGCCGATTTGTTGAGAAGAAAGAGTCACAAAGATAGTTTTTGAAACAAATCAGCCACGGGAAAAGTGAACCCCGGAACCACCTCTTCCCCCTCCAAAAAATCTCCTGATGTTAATAATCCCTGCGGTTCGTACCCAGAACGATAAACTAAGACATAGTGTTGACCTGGACTGATAACCCAGAGCAAACGAGTCCCATTGGCAAAATATTCGGCAATTTTGTCCTCGATTTCTGCCACTGTATTCCCTGGAGAGAGAATTTCTACCACTAAATCGGGCCCACCTTCTAAAAAACCCGTCGGCAATTCTTCCAATCCTTGCAGACGTTCCTTGGCAAAAAAGGCTATATCGGGAGAACGTTTATTGCCATTTTTCATAGTAAAAGCAGTGCTGGAGTCCAATAATACCCCTAGTTTTCGAGATGTTACTAAAGCGAATAAAGCAGCACTTAAAATAATGGCAATATAACCGTGTAAAGCCCCAGAATTCCCCATATTAGTTAACTCTCCCTTGACTAATTCGTAACGATTACCATCGTCAGGTAACGCCATAAATTCTGCATCAGTCCATACTTTTGTCTCTGGAGTTTTCATCACAGTAGTTTCTCGAATAGACATAATTTATCCTCGGTAAATATTCACAAGTAAAACCCTTAAAGAATTTCCTGTAACATCCGATTGGCCTGGGAAGCGTAACCACCACCAAATAAATTAAAGTGATTGAGAATGTGGTAGAGATTGTAAAGAGTTTTGCGCTTTTGATAACCGGCATCGAGGGGGAAAACATCGTTATAACCCCGATAAAAAGCCGCCGGAAAACCGCCAAAAAGTTCCGTCATGGCTAAATCTACCTCCCGGTCTCCCCAATAGGTGGCCGGGTCTAAAATTACTGGTTCCCCATCGACGGTAATGGCCGCGTTTCCCGACCATAAATCACCGTGGACAAGGGAGGGATGGGGTTGATGCTGACTCAAAATCTCGCTAATAGCGGGAATAACTTGATCCTCGTCGGGAAAATTGCCGCCGCGCTCCTTTGCAAGTCTTAATTGATAGCCAATACGCTGATGAGCGAAAAAATCCGCCCAACTGTTACTAACGGTATTGATCTGGGGAGTAGAACCAATGGTATTATTACAATGCCAACCAAAGCGATCGGACAGGGAAACTTGATGTAAACGAGCTAAATTTTGCCCCATTTTTTCCCAGCTTTGGCTATTGCCACCGCCGAATTCTAACCACTCTAGCACTAAATAACTAGATTTCTCGGCAATTCCCCAACAAATTGGCTCCGGAACCCTGATAGTCTTGGTAGCGTGAATTTGCTTTAATCCTAAAGCTTCGGCGGCAAACATGGCCTCTTGGTTCGCTTGGTTAATCTTAACGAAATAAATTAAACCATTGCCAGTGACGGCATAACCCTGATTGATGCAGCCACCACTAACGGGATGACTTTTCTCAATTTCAAAGGGTTTTTCCGTGGTTTGGGCAATATGTCGGGCAATTTGAGTCCACATAGGTTATCAGAATTCAGGAGTCAGGAGTCAGGAGTCGGGAGTCAGGTGTTAGGGTGTTAGGGTGTTAGGGTGTTAGGGTGTTAGGGTTTTGGTTGAAATTTCCCCATTTCCCCATTTCCCCATTCCCTGTTTACTGAATTGGTCTTACCACAACCACACCGTAAGCGTTAGGATTTAAATACTCTTGACAGGCATTTTGAATATCCTCTAAAGTGAGGGCTTCAATGTGTTGGGGATAACAAAAAGCTGGTTGTAAATCACCGATCTGAGTATGATAATAACCGTAAAGGTTAGCTCGATCGCTCGGTCTTTCATTGCTAAAAATAAACCGATTGGCCACTTGGGTTTTGACTCGTTCCAGTTCAGAAACTGTCACAGCTTCCTGTTGAATTTGTCCAATCTGTGCTACTATCTCCCGTTCCACTTGCTCGATATTTTCCGAGGCTAATTGGGCCGACACGGAAAACACTCCTTGCACTGCTTGGGACATATTACTGGCAGTTATTTGGGAAACTAAGGCCTTTTCTTGGCGCAGAGATTGAAATAATCGCGATACCTTGCCCTGACCCAGAATAGCCGCTAAAACATCGAGAGGATAGGTTTTTTCTAAGTCTCTCAACCCCGGCACTTTCCAAAATAGGATTAAGCGGGCCTGCTGCAAATTTTCATCCTCGTATTCTTGACGGATAATCTCTTTAAAGGGAGCTTCGGGCTTTAGATGGGCGATAGGATGGGAAATAAGCCCAGAATTGCCCTTACTGCCTAAAGTATCTAGAGAATCGCTCACAATAGCCATTAAATCATCTACAGGCAAATTACCCACCACTGCCACCGTCATCCATTCGGGACGATACCAAGTCTGATGAAAATCGCGCATTTGTTGAGGAGTAAGATTTTCAATCACTGCCGTCGGACCCAACACCGGACGACGATAGGGTAAAACTTGAAAACAAGTCTCCATGGTGCGATAAAAAGTGCGACGACGGGGATTATCCTGAGAACGACGAATTTCTTCTAAAATAACCTGTCTTTCCCGCTCAAAAGCTTCATCGGGGATTAAAGCTTCTAAAACCACTTCTAGCTGCAGCGGGGCCAGATGGGCGAAGTCCCGCGGGGCAGTGGTAATGTAATAATGGGTGTATTCTTGGCTAGTAGCGGCATTAGTCACCGCTCCCCTCGATTCGATCGCCCGTTCAAATTCACCACTGTCTAAGTTACGGGTTCCCTTAAAAACCATGTGTTCGAGAAAATGAGCCATCCCATTGATCTGATCCGATTCTAAGGCCGAGCCGACCTGCAGCCAGACATTGAGATTAACCGCTTCTACCGGTTGACTTTCGGCAATAATCGTTAAACCATTGGCAAGACGGTGCAGAATCGGAGTGTTAAGCGTGGCAGGTTTCCCTAGGATAGCCGTCATTCTTTATTAGTCCTCGGTGATCACTCTGGCAAAAATTGTCACTTTTCCCTATTGTAGTCCCAGACTTTCACAGAGCCAACAAGATCAGGTGTTGGCCAGCAATTACAAATTCAGAATGTAGCAAAATTGATCGAGGTAGGGTGTCGCTAGCGCCAGTGAACGCACCGTTAATGGAGGCTGCCGGGATATTCATTCCAAGAAATCGCTTTAGTCAATCAGGGGGTTGACCGTCATTTAAATTTCTAAAATATAAAGTTTTGTGACAACTTGAGACGATCGCAGGAGTTGGTTGTGATTTCTTTTATGAAAGCAGTTGAGAACATCATCTATGCCGTTAACCCAACCCTGTTTCTCCTCTTCTGAAGTTCGTCTGAATTCCATGGTCTCCCATCGCGATCGCGGAACTTCCCTGAAGCAAACCGATGATGATGACCTGCAATACCTCGCCCTGCAAGCGCGTTCCTATACTGGGACAGTGGGTTTGCAGCAGCAAGCCGCGATCGCTCGGTTACTTGATGCTCTGCGATTTTCGGGTCGGCTACGGGGTCGAGGTCATTATTCGGTAGAGGTCTATGAGGATGCGGTTAATCGAACGTTATGTTGGGTTGCTTTCCACCTCGACCAGTTCGATCCTGACCGGGGCAGTTTTCTGGCTTGGGTCAACTATCGGCTGGATATTCTGTTGCGAGAGGCGTATGCGGAAACGCTTGACCCGCTGGTCAGGGCGCAGAAGCAGCAATTGATTCGTCGCAAGTACCAACTGACGGCAATGGTTAGTCTAGTCGCTAAGGTTGGGCTGGGTTTCTGGTTAAGGTTACAGGTTAAAGGGATCGCGATTGATGAACAAAGTTTTGTCTGGTTGGCGGTTCTCTGTCGGTTATCTGGGCTAAGAAAGGCTAATCGGGCTTTGGGCGATCGCGTTTTTCTGGATCTGGCAAGGGCAACGTTATCGGTATCGCCTTTACAGCAGGTGAGCGGTGAGTCTGTTGTCTTTGAGAATTTGGCTCAACCAGTGGAGCAGCTTTGTTTGTCGGAGTTGATCGCTGAGTATATTGAGTCTGATCCGGAGTTGTTGTCTCGCCATCATGTCCATAATTGCCCGAAGGCGACTTTGAAGGCAATTTTGAGGGCGCGATTGGAGGCGCGATCTTGGCAGGAGATCGCGGATTCTTTTAGTTTGACTGTGGCAGTGGTGAAGAATTTTTTCTCGCGCCAGATGAAGACGGTTGCGCCTTTAATCGGACAGGAAATTCTGTCTTATTTGTAATTTTTTTAAGGAGGTGAATAACTTTTGAAAAACTCACTGGCTGAGTTTGCAGGGATTTTTGTGGAAAATTTAAGCTTCCAATGGGGGGAAATCAAGATAATGCCGACACGAATTAATCATAGTTCTGTATTTTTGATTGCTCTAGGAAGGGAAGCCCATGAAATCGCGGATTATTTTTGTCAACAACATTCTGATTTTGCTCTAGCTGAACAAGTCTATCTCAATACTTTGGCTGTGTATGCGGTCAACTGTTGCTTACGGTCTCTGGGTATTGCCACAGATTTGGAAGCGAGTGATAGCTGGAATCCTATCCTACAATCGCGTTTAATGGTAGCGGATTTGGTGGTGAGGGGTAAGGGGAAAGTAGAGTGTTGTTCTGTGATGCCGGGTGAGGATTTTATTGAGATTTCTGAGGAGGTTTTATCGGATAGAATTGGTTATCTATTTGTTGAGATTAATGCTGAGATGTCTGAGGCAAAGGTGTTGGGATTTTTGGAGAAAGTTAATGAAACAAAGTTAAGTCTTTTGGCATTGCTTTCTCTGGATGATTTGCCAGCATATCTGGAAAAAACTAGCTTTGAAAAGAAGCACCAACAGATTTAGAACATTACCTCGGAAAGGATTTTCAATTCATGATAGAAATCGGAATTTATTACTTCGATTTTTCCGTACAGTTTCATCGAACGATTTAGCTCATCACGCAAGTTTTATTAACTACTACAAACCTAGTTCACACTAAACATCAAAAACTATGAAAAGCCAAAACAAAAACAAAACTCTCTTCGGAATCGCCCTCGCGACTTCAGCGATCGCTCTCGGTTTCACAAATCCCGCCCACGCCGCTTCCTTTCAAGGTCTCGGTGACCTCCCTGGTGGGAGTTTCTCTAGTACGGCTTACGGGGTATCGGCGGATGGCTCCGTCGTCGTCGGTCGGGGCACTTCCAGAGGGCTCGAAGCGTTCCGCTGGACTCCATCAGGGGGGATGGTCGGTCTCGGTGACTTTTCTAGCGGGGGGGGTATCGAGAGCGGGGCTATCGGGGTATCGGGAGATGGCTCCGTCGTCGTCGGTTACGGCTACCCGAGCAAGTTCGGGGGGCCAGAGGCGTTCCGCTGGACTCCATCAGGGGGGATCGTCGGTCTCGGTTACGTCCCCAACGGGGGTTTCGAGAGCGTTGCTCTCGGAGTATCGGGAGATGGCTCCGTCGTCGTCGGTTTCGGCCGCGGTGGGATCGAGGCGTTCCGCTGGACTCCATCAGGGGGGATGGTCGGTCTCGGTGACTTTCCTGGCGGGATTTTGTCTCGCGCGGCTCGGGGGGTATCGGGAGATGGCTCCGTCGTCGTCGGTTTCGGCAATTCCGCGAGCGGGCAAGAGGCGTTCCGCTGGACGACCTCAGGGGGAATAGTCGGTCTTGGTGACCTCCCCGGCGGGATTTTCTCTAGCGATGCTCGGGGGGTATCGGGAGATGGCTCCGTCGTCGTCGGTTTCGGCAATTCCACGAGTGGGCAAGAAGCGTTCCGCTGGACGACCTCAGGGGGAATAGTCGGTCTTGGTGACCTCCCCGGCGGGATTTTCTCTAGCGAAGCTTATGGGGTATCGGGCGATGGCTCTGTCGTCGTCGGTTTCGGCAATTCCGCGAGTGGGCAAGAAGCGTTCCGCTGGACGACCTCAGGGGGGATGAGGAGTCTTCAGGACATTCTCACCACCGATTTCGGATTGAATCTGACAGGATGGCAGCTATCTGTAGCGTCGGGAATCTCCGCCGACGGGCTGACGATCGTGGGTTCTGGCACGAATCCTGGTGGTCAGACCGAAGCTTGGATCGCTCGACTTAATTCTACACCTAACCCACCACCAAAGAGTGTCCCTGAACCCTCTAATGTCTTCGGTTTAGGTTTACTCGGACTAGGTTTAACCGCAACAAAAGTAAAAGGTGTCCTATCAAAAAAAGCAAAGTCACCCACAGATAACCCCCAAGAACCAGACAGCTAACTGGGATCAATTGCAGTAGGATAAATTAATCTATCCTACTGCATAATCGGTCAATTGACGAAGTACAGGAGGATGAAAGCCAATGACAATATCTTTTTTAGGAACACCTAGTTTAACTAAGTCTTCAGCAATATCTTGTTCTGTCATATTCCATTGAATCCAAATTTTATCAGACTTGAGGTCAATATGAATAAGACAATAATGTACATATTTTTCGCCTTCCCACCCAAAGGTAACGACCTGATAATGTTCTTTTTGTTCATCAAAAATAGCTTGAATCTCTAAATCATTACAAGTGGGTTTATATTGAGTATATTCTGAGAGAATATTTTTGACTAATTGACGATATTTTGCTAATTTATCCATGTTAAAATTACCTCCTGATTTGGCGAAAAAATGATTAATTTTAAATGGTTTTCTCTAATCATCAATTGGGTAAAATCTAAAGAGAAAAAAGTGTCGTAAGTAAAACTAGGAATAGCTAAAAACAAGACTCTATCTGGATCTTTTCTCTTTAAAACCGCCCGATAATTAATAAATTGTCCTAGAGCAGTATGAAATTCTGAGATCGCTGAAGACCCCTCTAAAAAACTTTTAATTTCTACGGCAATCTTTTGATGATCTTTAGTCGCAGCAATCAGCTTTTCTGCGCCTAAATCGACAGCCATATTCACCCCTCCAAAACTTATCGTATAAGGGTCATGAGTAATTAACCAATTATCTTTGATCAAAGCGTTTTTGGCTGCTTGATAAACTAAATCTTTAGCCAATTTTACCTTTCTCCTGATTTGATAGGTTATCTTTCCCTGTTTTGAGGTGCGGCTTGAGCAACAAGGACAACTAATTTTCTCTGATTCATAGTACTGAGTCCCATCTAGGGCGACGAGTAAGTTGCCATCCAACGCCTCAAACCCCCTCAAATAGCCTTGGTCTTTCAGCCCTTGATCAATCCATTTGAACAGGGGAAAAAGATGCTTTGCGGCTATTCCATCGAGGATGTTCCGCATCTGCTCTACTGTCGGGATATTGACCAAACCAAACAGACTTTGAGCATTATCTCGTCCACAACGACTATTAAGTTGACGCTGATATTCTAGAAATGATTCATTCTGGCGAAAAAAGGCGGCGAATGCCCCTAATATTGCGTCTTTCAGACTGTAGCGGGTAGCATTGCTGGCACTTCGAGGGTCAGTTATCCCAGCGATAACTACCTGGAAATAGCTCAGCATCCCCAGAAAACCCAGTTGTTTGACTTCCATTCCCCCGAAACCCACTGTTCAAACCCTTCACTCCATTTTGAAAGGCAAGAGTAAGACTGGTTCTGTATTCTGTGCTACCGTTTCAATTGGGAATTGCTGGGTGTTGGCAGGCTTTTTGGCTGTGGTCGGTAAACAGTAAACTGAAAACTCAAATCTGATCACTGATAACTGATCACTGAATCGCCCCTCTTGCCTCTGAGAAAAAAAAATGCTACGATAAAACTAAATCGGGCTTCTACGTTGGTGACTGCCTTTCAAGTTTTTTGATCTATGCTTGATTGTGATAAGGGAGCAAATAACCAATTCGTGTGGTAGTAAACCGAGCTTGTACTCGGAAACAGAAACGCGGAATATAAGTTCCCACCTGGTTAACCCAGGTCATAAACTTAGGTAAAACGGCGTAGCGGTCTTTTCAAGTTTTTCGAGCAGATCAGAGTCCCTGTACTTCGTTGGTTTTGCCCTCCTCGCTGGCCAAAAAAGCGAGTATTTATATTTTTTTCTAGATTAAAGACGGCTGTTTTCGGTAACGCTTGTCACCGCTAAATTGTGACAATCCGGACTACACTAGGGAAAAATTTATGAATTATTGTTAAGCAATGACTGAAAAACAGCCAAGAGTTGTTATCATCGGCGGCGGATTTGCGGGTTTATACACGGCCAAAGCCCTAAAAAACGCCCCCGTTCATGTTACCCTCATCGATAAGCGAAATTTCCATCTTTTTCAGCCCCTCCTCTATCAAGTCGCTACTGGGGCGCTGTCTCCGGCCGATATCTCCTCACCTTTGCGCTTAATCCTACGGGGCCATGAGAATACAGATATTCTCCTCGATCATGCCATAGATATAGATCCAGTTAAGGGAGAAGTGATCTTGAAAGATCACCCGCCGATCGCCTACGATCAATTAGTCATTGCCACGGGAGTCAGTCATCACTATTTTGGCAATGATCAATGGCAACCCTACGCTCCAGGGTTAAAAACCATTGAAGATGCAGTAGAAATGCGTCGTCGTATCTATCTCGCTTTCGAGAAGGCCGAGAAAGAAATCGATGCCGAAAAGCGGCAAGCTTTATTAACTTTTGTGATTGTCGGTGGCGGACCGACGGGGGTAGAATTAGCAGGAGCGATCGCTGAAATTGCCCACGGTGCGCTTAGGTCTGATTTTCACCAGATTAACCCCACAGAAGCGAAAATTTTGCTCTTAGAAGGGATGGATCGAGTATTACCCCCCTATGCGCCCGATTTATCCGCTAAAGCTGCCGCTTCTCTCATAAAATTAGGGGTGACAGTGCAAACTAACAGCATCGTTACCAATATTGTTGAAGGTTGTGTCAGCGTCCGTCAGGGAGAAAAGACGACAGAAATCGCCGCCGAGACAATTTTATGGGCAGCAGGGGTAAAAGCATCGAGAATGGGGCGAATTTTGGCCGAAAGAACCGGGGTAAATCTCGATCGCGTCGGCCGGGTAATCGTCGAACCGGATTTAAGTATCGCTGGTTATGCCAATATTTTTGTGATCGGGGATCTGGCTAATTTTGCCCATCAGGGAGATAAACCTTTACCCGGAATTGCCCCCGTGGCCATGCAGGAGGGCGAATATCTGGCCAATTTATTAATTTCTCGCCTAAAAGGGCAAACTATTCAACCTTTTCATTATATCGATCGAGGTAGTCTGGCAGTTATCGGCCAAAATGCGGCCGTGGTTGATTTGGGATTTGTCAAGTTTTCCGGGTTCATCGCTTGGTTAGTCTGGGTTTGGGCCCATATTTACTATCTGATCGAATTTGATAATAAATTAGTGGTGATGGTGCAATGGGGTTGGAATTATTTTACCCGCGGTCGTGGCGCTCGTTTGATTACGGGAGAGGGGCAAAATTTAGCTTCTGGACAATTGCCGCAAAATAACGGCCAAAATAATAATCTAGCCGTTTCTAGCCAGACGGAAACTCTCTCTGCGCGATCGTGAAAGTGTGAAAAAATAGCCGTGATTATCCAGTTATCAGTTAGCAGGTAAGAACAATCGATCGATCATGAAAATAGAACGTCCTAACAGTCTAGAAATTACCCCAGAGGAAAGCCAAGAATTAGAATATTTACGAGTTACAATTGAACGAGCGATCAAAGATGGTGTGATCACAAGAATAGAATTTGAATCGATTAAAATGATCATGTTTTCTAACAAGAAAAACAATCCCGACCAAATCCTTCGTCAGGTGACACTCTATCGCAAGTTAGTCGTTGAAAAACTGAATAATAGCGAACTAATTTTTGAATCTCCTCAATAGGGCGAAATGCTGTTGTAAGCTATTCAGTACAAATGCTCAAACTTCATCTTCCTTCTTCCCACTCCCAACTATCCTATACCTGTTAAACAGGATTTAGTAAGTAGCTAGACACAATTAATTAGGGTTTGCGGCAAAAAGTACGGGCGAAGCATTCGGATAGAAAATCTCCGGTTTCACCGATAGGTTATTGCCCGAATGCTTCGCCCCTACAGGACTCGGGCTGATGAAGACGCAAGGTTTTTAACGACGATTCTCTCAAAATCTTGCACCTGTTTCGCGAGAAAAGCCATAAAACCCTTACCTTGCCTACATTTCACATTTATTCAGCAAGCCCTAATTATACATATCTAACCACCTCTTGCCTTTTGCCTCATGCATGAGTGCCTATCCTAACCAAGAAGTTAATTTTGTCCTACTACTTATTAGATAGTCAACAGCTTATTAGCCTATTCTTTTTTGTCGCTACCCGGAAAAGCTCGACCTTGAATATTTTCTAAAGCTGAAACTGCCGCCCTGGAACCGGCGATAATATCTCGTTCTTCTCCCCCTAAATATAAGCGGCCAAAACTGCCCACGGAAGTAACGTGTAGGATATTAATTAAAGCGGCTTTTTCGGCCTGATTAGCGGCCAGGGAAGCGTAGGCGGCCGGTTGCACTTCTAAAACGTATAAAGTCTGTCCTGCCATTAACATCATACCCCGAGAACTACGGTTAATTAATTGGGCTTGGTAAGCGTCAATGTTGCGAATAATTTGGCTAGAAACAATTTGCGGTTTCAGACAATCGCGCTGACTAACGCCTAAATACTGCAAAATTGCCTGACCGGCCGCCCTGACCTCTCCCTGACTGCTAGAATGGAGTTCTAAGAGTCCATAGAGTCGTTCTACGAATAGAACCCCCGGACGAACCACGGCGGATTTGAGGGCAATATCGGTGATGCGATTAATCTCGATGCCGGGGGAAATTTCAATCCAGAGGGAAGAATCCCCGGGTAAGGGTAAAAATCCTTGGGCGACTGTACCGATGTAAGCGGCGTGTTGAAGCTGTAAATTGTCAAGATAAACGTAACTGCGAAGTTCTACACCCAAGCTAATTTCTCCCTCTCTGGTCTATCTTAAAAGTTATGGGGACAGTGATAGGTTTTGCCGCCCTATCGATCGCCTTGAGGCTACAGTTAGACCTAAAATGTCTTTAAGTCCCCTTTCTGTCCTCTAGCAAATCCCCATTCCAACCCCGGAGCGATGATTAATCAATCCTTAATTAGGGCTTAGGCATTACCATCTTTCACTATAGTATAGAATTGACTGCCCTTAAATTTGCTGGGGAGAAGCGGTAAAAAAACTATAATTATGGGGACAAACTCAGGGAAAAACCAGCATGACGATTCTTTTAGGGGGAGATATCGGGGGAACTAAAACAATCCTGCGTTTAGTGGATTGCCAAAACTCATCGGATAGTCCCCAACCCCGGCTAATTACTCTCGATCAAGAAATTTATCCTAGTGAACAATACCCCGATCTGGTGCCGATCGTCCAGCAGTTTTTAGCCCGACAAACCACTATTCCCCCAGTGGCAAAAGCTTGTTTCGGTATTGCCGGTCCAGTGGTTAACAATAGTTCCGAATTGACTAATTTAAGTTGGTCTCTAACTGGCGATCGCCTAAGCCACGAGCTGCAGATTGAGCGGGTAAAATTAATTAATGATTTTGCGGCGATCGGTTATGGGGTGTTAGGATTGGCCCCAGAGGAGCTGCACAATCTACAGTCGGCTCCGGCAGTACCAGAGGCCCCGATTGCGGTTATCGGTGCGGGAACTGGGTTAGGAGAGGGTTTTTTGATCCCTGTCTCGAAGGGTACATATCGGGTCTTTGCTAGTGAGGGTTCCCACGCCGATTTTGCCCCTCGATCGAGTTTAGAATATCAATTATTAAATTATCTCTTAGATCTCTATAATATCGAGCGCATTTCGGTGGAGCGAGTGGTTTCTGGGCAAGGAATCACTTCTATCTATCGATTTCTCCACGATAGTAACTATAGTCAGTCATCACCGGCCATGGCGGAAATTTACCGTACTTGGTTAGCAGAAATGGGTAAACCGCAAAAAACCGTCGATTTAGCGGCCAAAATCGCCAGTTTTGCCCAAGATAACTCGGATGATCTCTGTTATCAAACCATGAAAATCTTTGTCGAGGCCTACGGTGCGGAAGCGGGCAATTTAGCCCTCAAGTTGCTTCCCTACGGAGGATTATACATCGCGGGAGGGATTGCGGCCAAAAATCTTCCCCTAATGACCGAGGGTAGCTTTATGAAGGCTTTTCGGGCTAAAGGTCGGATGACGGAGCTATTAAGCAATATTCCCGTTCATATCGTCCTTAATGCCCAAGTGGGACTGATGGGGGCAGTTTCCTGCGCTAGTCAGCTTTGACATCCTCGCCGCCGTAAACGGACGGCGATTCCCAAACCTCACGATTTGGGTTTCTGCTTCTTTCCCGAAGGATTTTTCGCACCTGCCTTAACAGATTTACTCTGTTCTGGTCTTATGGTCGCTCTACAGACTGACACCGCAAGCCCTGC